>JAAZBV010000017.1 GCA_012513605.1 Desulfatiglans sp.
AAATCGGCAAGGCCCTGAAAAACAAACCCGGCTTTCACACGATTGTTATTCGCTCGACAGTTCTCCCCGGCACTGTTGAAAACAAGATAGAACCGGTTATTGAACAGTTCTCAGAAAAAAAATCAGGTATTGATTTCGGATTATGTTTTCAGCCTGAATTTTTGAGGGAAGCATCATCTATAAAAGATTATTACAATCCTCCGTTCACGATAATAGGTGGCAATTCGCAAGCCTCAATTTTGATCCTGGAAGGATTGTTTAAAGAGTTGCCTGCGGAGATAATCATCACAAGTATTCCAAAGGCTGAAATGGTAAAATACTGCTGTAATATTTTCCATGCCCTTAAAATTACATTCGCCAATGAGATTGGTAGAATCTGTCAGTCCCTTGGCGTAGATTCAAGGGATGTGATGCAGATTGTATGCAAAGACACTCAACTGAATATCTCTCCTGTTTATCTAAGACCCGGGTTTGCCTATGGCGGGTCTTGTCTTCCCAAAGACCTGAAGGGTCTAATGTACCATGCGAGAATGAACGATGTGGAAGTGCCTGTATTATCCAATATCTCAACCAGCAATGCTGTACATATTGAACATGCTGTAAATATGGTAACTGAAACAGGTGAAAAAACTATCGGAATGGTTGGGCTCAGTTTTAAACAGGGAACAGATGATCTGCGTGAGAGCCCTCTTGTGACGCTGGCTGAAAAGTTTATTGGAAAAGGCTTTGACCTGAAAATATATGATCCGCATGTCAACCTTTCCCGCCTGATCGGGGCAAATAGAACTTACATTGAACATGCGATTCCGCATATAGCCTCACTTATGACAAATGAACACGAAAAAATAATAGAAGGCTCCAGGATTATTATCATTGCTCAAAATGACAGGATATTTATTGAAGCCCTTTATTCGCTGTGCAAAAAAGATCATATTATCCTGGATTTGACCGGCAGCGTGGACCCTTCAAAAATCAAAGGCACTTATCGTGGGATTTGCTGGTAAAGTACATTTTATCCTGCTTTTACCTTGAAAAATGGGGGTTTTATTAATATTGGAGAGTGAGAAATCAACAAGCCTCTGCAATCATTTTCCCATAGGTTTGAGAAAATGGTTACTGTGATCCCCGACCTTAATCAAAATTAAAAAAAGTAGATGAAAAAAAATCTTAAACAAGTTGCGGATTCTCTGTTTCTGTGCGGAATAATCCCCCTGTTTTTACTACACCGGCTTTGTTCTATTGTCGGAAACCGAGATGCATCGTTCTGGGCATTTTCACAATTCTTAAGCCTTTTTCCCGGGCGTGCGGGAAGCTACATCAGAAAAACCTTTTATCGTCTCTCCATGGCACATTGCGCCAGGGATTGCGCCATCCTGTTTGGTACCATATTTTCTCATGCGGATACTGAGATTGCTTCAGGTGTATATATCGGGCCGCAGTGTAATATAGGAAAATGCATAATCGAGGCCCACTGCACAATCGGCAGCGGTGTTCATATTATGAGCGGTAGAAAACAACACAATTTTAATGATTTGACCACCCCGATTCAGGAACAGGGCGGTGTTTTTGAAAAGGTTACCATCGGGGAGAACACATGGATCGGCAACTGCGCCCTTATTATGGCGGACATCGGCAAACAATGTATAGTGGGGGCCGGTTCTGTTGTAACAAAGGCCATGCCCGACTATTCGATTATTGCCGGTAATCCCGCCAGGGTGGTTAGATCACGACTGGAGTTAACAGATGAATAAAATCAAGGTACTGCAATTTATTGCCCCAAGCGGATTTTACGGCGCGGAGATGTGGGTCTTAGCCCTTGCCAAACATCTTGACAGAGAGCGTGTGGATTGCAGTCTGGCTGTTACAAGTGAATCTGCTGATCAGAGCATGGAATTATACAAACGGTTCTGTGCCCTGAAATTACCAGCATATAAGATACCCATGTCGGGCCGTTTTGACATACGTGCTGTTTTTCGACTTAGAAATCTGATAAAAAAGGAAGGTTTCAGTGTTCTTCATACACACGGTTATAAATCCGATATCCTGGGCCTCATGGCTTCAAGACTGGCCGGTATCAAAATTGTTTCGACACCCCATGGCTTTGAAAATGCGCCGGATTTAAAATTGAAACTGTTTATTAAAATGGGCTGTTATGCCCTTAAAAAGGTGGATAAAGTTGCACCATTGTCTGATGAGCTTTTCAGAGATGTTCAACAACTGGGGATATCTAATAAAAAAATACAGTTGATTATAAATGGTGTTGATCTTGATGAGATTGAGATTGAAAGGGACAAAGAAAACCCCCTTGTATCCACTGATAAAGGTGAAAAGATAATCGGGTATATCGGCCAGGTAGCGCATAGAAAAAATCTTGGTGATATGATTAATGCCTTTGATATTCTTTATAGAAAAAATAAGAATGTCAGACTCCAAATCATAGGGGATGGAGCTAAGAGGAAAGAATTGGAAGGACTGGCAGCAAAACTGGATTCAGCATCAAAGATTGAATTTCTGGGTTACAGGAAAGACCGGTTAAAGTTATTAAAAGAGATGGATATTTTTTCAATGACCTCTTCACTTGAGGGAATCCCCAGGTGTATGATGGAGGCAATGGGCATGGGCATACCTGTGGCTGCTTTTAATATCCAGGGGGTTGATAAGCTGATCATACATGAAAAAACAGGTCTTATGGCAGAATTCGGCAATGCGGAACAATTGTCAAAATGCTGGGAACAATTGCTGTTTGACAGCCAGTTCGCCAAAATGATAGCTCAGAATGGAAGAAGACATATTCTTGAAAATTTTTCTGCAAAAAGAATGGCTGAGGAGTATACAGGTTTATTTCAGGAATTAATCAGCAGTAAACAGTAATTTATACATAGTATTTGAAAATGTATGGAGGGCATAATGGCTGGAATTTTTGGTGTATATAAAAAAGACAAAGGGGTAGATCTGGATGTAACTATTGAGGCCATGATCCGATCTATGGACTCTAAAAATAAACTGAAGGTAGATAAATATAGAGATGATGAGCTGGGTATAGGTATTGGCAGGGTAAGTCTTGGGATTTTTAATCAAGTAGACCAGCCTGTTAAGGAAGAGGAAGAGAATTATTTGCTGATTTTTCACGGGGAGTTATATGGCGATACGACGGCATCTAATACCCCACAATATATATTAAAAAAATATATTAAAGAAGGGGACAGATGTTTTGCTGATTTATGCGGCATATTTCACCTTGCAATATATGATAAAAAACTGGGAAAACTCAAACTGGTTATAGATAAATTCGGGCTTCAGCCCCTTTATTACTCGATAGTATCCGGCAGCCTTATCTTTGGCGGTGAAGTTAAGGCCCTGTTAGAAGATAAAAGGGTTAACCGAACCCCGGACTATCGGGCATTTGCGGATTTTCTCCGTTATGGGCATATACTGGGGGAAAAAACACTTTTTACTAATATCAAAACTCTTGCTTCTGGATCTGTCTTGACATTTGATTTATCAACCGGGGATTCTACAATAAATAAATACTGGGATCTGAGAAATTGCTTTGTTGAGGGTGGTAACTATGATTATAAGGCATCAGTTGACAAGGTTGTCTCGCTGCTTATTAAATCCATCAGAGATCGTTTATCCAATAAGGAATCCATAGGGTTATCGCTTTCAGGAGGGCTTGATTCGAGGGGAATCCTGGCAGGATGTGGAGAGGATGCACATGGCATAAGAACTTATACGCTCGGCCTGGCAGGATGTGGCGATGAGAAGCTTGCTCAGATGATGTCTCAACTTTCCGGTACTAATCATGAGTTTATTGAACTGGGGCAAGAGTATGGTCAGAATTTTGAAAAAATGGCAAAGGATATGATTTTTTTAAGCGACGGGATGTACCATCCTCATGAATCAACCGAAATGGCTGCACTGGAATACTTTAAAAGGGCTGGTTTTAAAATTTTGCTTAGAGGGCATGGCGGTGAAACAGCCAAGGCTGCTTTGGCCTATCCTGTCATGGTTGCACCCGAAGTCTATACATTCACAGGCAAAAAGGATATCCTGAATTTTATTTTCAACAACACAAATCTGGTAATAAGAGATATAGATTCATCAAAGCTTTTTAAAGACACCTTTTATGAAATTATGAAAGAATCTCCTCGAAAATCACTTGAAGAATCCTGTGGTGTTATAAGTGATATTTTGGCACCGGCAGATGTATGTATCTATTATTACATAAACGAATATATAAGACGCCAGGTGATTGCCTCCCTTGAAATCTTCAGGACTCAGGTAGAAATCAGGCTGCCATATATTGATGAAACCTACATGCATGCACTTCTGAAGCTTCCAGTAAAATTAAGAAACAGTGGTGAAATTCATTTTGAGCTTATTAAAAGGTGCATGCCTGGACTCATAAAGATCCCTAACTCCAATACAGGGGCTCCACTTGATGCCGGGCGAATTAGGCTGTATTTTACAGATAAATTTCATTCAATAATGAAAAAGTTAAGTATAACAGGATTCCGGCACTATACCGAATTTCAAAAATGGCACAGAGAAGGGTTCAGGAAGAGCAGTCATGAAATTATTTTCAGTGATAAGACGGCTGCCAGGGGATTATATAATATGGACTATTTAGAGTTTGTCTTTAACCAGCATGTCAAAGGTGAGAAAAACTACGGGCATATACTTGGCACGATTGTAGGGATTGAATTATGGTACAGAACCTTTGTAGATTAATACCTGTAAAGTAATTGCCATACCTTAAAAAAATAAGTGTACTGTTAATTATATTGCTGCCGGTAATGATAATTAATTACACAGGTGAAAAAAACGTAACAGACGCAGTTTGCCAGGCATCTCAGAGTAATGGAGGCGCAAACTGGCCGCCGGCAGGTAATGCAGTCAGGTGTTCCATAAATAGGGATACCTGGATTTCATCTATTAATAATGAAAAAGATGGCAGCAATGGTGGTGCAGAAAGACTTAAACTTAAAGGTCAGCAGGAATACACAATAATTGATATTGATCCTTCTCCTCTAATGGGTAAAATAGTAACAGGCGCGTTACTCCATTTCCGATCAGCTACCCCTGTGAAGGCGCCTGTCTCAAGACTGGGTGTGTCCACTCTGGCCAGTAAATGGATTGAAGGGGCATCAGAAAATTATAAAACTGAAAAAGGCAGCTCCTGTTTCAATTACAGCGAGTACAATACTGATTACTGGGCCTATTCAGGCAGTTCATTTATGGACGTTGTTTTTGGAAGAGGCAATACTATCTGGAAATTTGCCGATTGTACTTCTCCTGACAGTAATGGCTGGCAAGCCTGTGCGGTTGATCCCGATGTCATTGCTGCACGTTTATCAGGTATAAGTTATGGTTTCGGCCTGTATGATGAAGTTGGCAGCACATGGTCTCAAAATAAAGGTGAGTTCAGGTTTAATTTTTTCCCGAACCGGTTTATTTACAGCAGAGAATCCGGGAAGAGTGCTCCATGGATGAAAATATGGATTAATGGTGAAGATATAGTACCGCCCGAAGAGATTACCTTTATAGAAGTTGATATAAATGATTTTCCGGCCGGACAGGCCCTTGTCAGATGGCAAACTCCTGAAGACCATGGCGGGGGCAAAACAATGGGATTTCATATCAGTTATATAGCGGATGGAGACGAAAGACATGTCCCCCGCTATTTGATCCCGGTGGCTGGAAAACCCAATGAAATCGTTCAAATGCATATTCAGGATATTCCATTTAAACCGGGTGAAATTATAGATCTAATAATAAAACCGGTTGATAGCGCCGGTAATGTTGGGAAAGCATTTAGAAAGAAAATACAATTGTCTCAGGGGCAGCAGATGCCTGAAATTGAGGCATCGGATATTCTTCCATTTTCCCCAAACAGGGTATTGCCTGTTGCAGGGGGTCTGAAAATTTCTGTCGTGGATCTTCTGGATAAAATAGACCCGGTAAGAGGTGAAATGATCCCTTCTCAGTATGATGGCTACAAGGGAGGCAATCATCTTTATTCAGCGAAAGAAAAACTGATAAGATTACATGCTGCGAAAAATGAAACTGTACACTTTCAGCTGAATCTTGAGGGCAGATCAAGTAATGTAAGCATAAGTTATAACTTTAATAATAATCCGGAATTCAGGCCTAAAATATTTCAATTCGCATATGTGGAAACCGGCAAGGGAAAAAAAACCGGTTTTCTGCCAGATCCCCTGGTTCCGCTGGATGGGAGTTTCTCCATCCCATCAAACACTGGTAATACAAGAATAAGTAATCAGACAAATCATTCGCTAATCTGCGAAGTATATGTACCTCATGAAGTAATGCCAGGGAAAAAACAGGGAGAGCTTGTTATTGTTTCAGGACATGAAAAAATAAAAATTAGTGTAGATTTAACAGTATGGAATTTTACACTACCTGACAAACTCTCATTTGTTCCGGAAATGAATGCTTATGGAACCAGGCCGCTCTATAATGACTTGAATTATTATCGTCTTGCACATGAGCACAGGACATGCCTTAACTGGCTCCCATATGGGTGGGATGGGAAACCATCTTTTGCACCGGAATGGAGTGGCGGAGATTTTATCTGGGAATTATGGGATAAAAAGGTCGCGCCACTTCTGGACGGCTCCGCTTTCGCTGATATGCCACGAAAAGGCGAACCTGTTGATGTATTCTATCTGCCGCTAAGTGAAAATTGGCCGGTTAATATCTTTGATCATTATAAACCATCCTATTGGGCTGATGAGGCATTCTCTGATGAATACAAAAAAAAATTGGGCAGGGCATTTAATAAATTTGCATTGCATTGTAATGCAAAGGGGTGGAACAGCACTGCATTCCAATTTTATCTTAACAATAAGATATATCATAGAAAAAATTTCCCCAGGAGTTCAGCCCCATGGATTTTTGATGAACCAGTGAATACACAGGATTTTTGGGCGCTCAGGTGGTATGGGCTTATCTGGAGGGATGCTGTAGTGCCTGTTATGGGAGAAACCATGATGTGGTACAGAGCAGATGTGTCATATACCCAATACGGACGCGATATTTTAAGAGGTATTACAGATATTGAATATATCGGCAATAATAATTACCAGAAAACACGCATGAAGGATGATGAAAGAGTTTTGTGGGGTATATCCGGATTCTCTGAATACGGGACCTCAAACATGATCGATGCTTCTAATATTCAGTCCGTAATGTGGTGCATATCTGCCTGGTCCAGGGGTGCTAAAGGAGTCCTTCCATGGCAGACTCTTGGGAGCAGGGATTCATGGAAAACCGCAGAACAGACGGCCCTGTTTTATCCTTCAAATCAGGGGCCGGTTCCATCAGTGCGTTTAAAGGCCTTCAGCCGTGGACAGCAGGATGTTGAATATCTTGCTCTCTTAAGTAGAGCTATTGAATTGCCCAGGTATGCGGTTGCCGGATGGCTGGCAAATACAATCGACCTGACCGAGGTTGTAGAAAAACAGCATGAAGGTGATGCAGGTACTGCCATGTTCAATAAAGTTACCCCTGTTGAATTATGGGAATTAAGGTACAGGACAGGGAAAATGTTATCGGGTAAAAATTTGCCCTATAAAAAATCGATATCAGAGCGGAATAATAAAATTAGTAAAGATACTGCTTTGCCTGAAATAGGGTATGTAACAGTTGCCCCCACAGTTGAAAGCCACAAGCCGAGTTGTGATAATTTTAAACATAACTAATTTTTGTATTTCTGGAAAGGGAGAAGCATATGTCACTATATAAGACACTGAATAAAAGAATGATCCAGATTCAGGAAAGATTTTTCAGGAATAGCCGGGTTATAGGTTCACCGTTTCATCTGGTCCTGGAACCAGGTAATTTTTGCAACCTGAAATGTCCTCTTTGTCCAACTCCTGTAAGAGAAAAGGCTATCCCAAAAGGCATGCTGACCTTTGAAAATGCAAAAAAAATAATTGATCAGTTTCCCGCACTCCTGCATCTGAATTTATCATTATGGGGAGAGCCCCTGTTAAACAGGGAGGTGTTTAAGATTATAGGCTATGCTCACTCAAAAAATATTGAGGTGCTTATGCAGTCTAATCTAAATATACTGGATAAAGAAATGGCACAAAGCCTAATTGATTCAGGGCTGGATATATTGCAGATCTCTCTTGATGGCGCTTCCCAGGAAGGATATGAAAAATACAGGGTTGGGGGGGACTTTAATAGAGTAATAGAGAATATTAAATTGATAAGGGATCTGCAGAAGGCCCAGAGCAATTTCAATACAAAGATAACGTGGAAAATGGTTGTACATAAATATAATGAACATGAAAAGGAGAAAGCAAAAGAACTCGCGGAGAATCTGGGAGTAGACTTTATGATTGTAGAAATATATACCCCTCCCCAATTGCAGGGTGAGTGGAAACCAGTCAATGAGTTAGACAATAACTTTAAAACCCATACCGATATTGTAAATAAATGTTACTCACTCTGGCAGGTTGCAACTGTTAACTTTAATGGTGATGTATTTCCCTGCTGCAGCGAGTTCTCGACCAGGGATGTTATTGGTAATGTGCTGAATGAGCCATTTAAATCCATATGGAATAATGGCAAGTTCAGGGAATTAAGAAAGGCAAACAAAGGGAATACAAATTGTAATGCATGTCATCTTGATAAAGAGACCAACTGGTATAAGCTCTGGATGAGTTAGCATAATATTATTTTAACGGTGAAAACAGAATTTTATAGGGTGTGGAGATTTCCCTTGAAATCCTCATAAGTGAGTTATTTGTTATTCTGCGCAACTCTAATTTTGTAATTATTGAACCATAAAGGAATTGCCGGTTATGATATTCGGAAATTAAATGGATGATTGCCATAAGCGCCCGTATAGATCTGAAAAAAGGCATGTCAAGCGTTTCCTGTTCGATGCCATAGGCCTTGAGGAAAACACTAAGTGCCTCTGTAAATATTTTTTTTCGTCTTTTACCGGTTTGAGACATTGCCCAGATGTGCTCATAAAATCTGCCGACATCCTCCAGTGAAATGCCTATACGTGTATCACCAAAATCAACTATATGAATTGTCATGTCTTCATTGACAAGCATATTGTAAATATTAAAATCACCATGTATGCGACAGATTTTAATGCACGTATTATTTGCAGACTGAAATGCTGTAAGTTCTTTACTGAAATGTTCATCGAGCCGTGAAAGAAAATCTTCATCAAGAATTTTATTCTGTCTAACGAAATTGATTTTTTCTTTAAACATATTCAGCAGATTATATCCGGCATCTTGAGCATGATCCGGGTAATCTGTGGAATCATGATACATCTTAAGCCACTGTCCCAGTTCTTCCACTCGTGATATTAAAAGATCAGGGTCTTGTTTTTTACCACGCAAGAGCCCAATAAGGGAAGTGCCATTGCTTAATTTGTTATACAGGGTTTGGGCATTTGGGATATACCTTGTAACTAACTGATTTAAGGCGGCATCAAATTTGATAAATTCAAGGGGTTTTACATGCTCTGTCTGTATGCCCATTCTCTTGCATCGTTCTATCTCCATAGCCTCTTTGTTTAAGTTAAGTTCGCTGGAAGTTTTAGTAAGATAATTACCTTCCACCATTGTTGTGCTGCGTGGATTCTGAACAATTTTATTTATTTGTCTACTCATGGGATCTCAGAATAAAAATATTTATAAAAAAAGAAAATGTATTCTCAATTTTGTTATTTACTATTGGATTATGTAATACACCATTTATTAATAACATTACATATATTAATATTAAAAAGAATATAAAAATAATAATAATGATTCTCAATTTTGCCATTTATTTATTGTCTAAAATTATATTTATTAATAACATTACATAATTTAATATCAAAGAAATTTTTTGAATAATAAATTTGCTGATTAGGTAAGTTACTAAATATTTAATGTAAAAAATTTAAAGGATCCACAATGATCAGATCAAAGCGCAGCATGTATATGATCCTCCTGATAATATTATTGATAGGAGTATCATCAAGGTTTATCAATATTGGCACCCAGGGAATTCATGTTGACGAAACATGGGTTGCGCCTACTTTAAATTTTCATTTTAATGAAGACAGTATTTATCCGAAACTTTTTACCTATCCTCAATATTTAGAACTGGATCATTCAAAACAGGAGCTTATTAGAAAGGTATATGAGTTGCATCCATTAGTCCAGGTTGCGATTATCAGGGCTGTATCTGATGCTCATCCACCTTTATTTTTCTTTTTAAATTATTACTGGAGTGAATGGTTTGGATATGAACTCGAAACAATAAGAACACCTGCGTCAATCTATTTTATACTTACTGTTGTATTATTGTTTTATATTTTTAGAAAACAGGAAATAGAATATGACAAAACCATTCTATCTATAGCCATGGTTGTATTGTCGCCTATATATCTGTTTTTTTCAAATTTTGCCCGCCCATACACCCTGTTATATTTTTTGGTATTATTGTCATGTTATCTTTGCTACCTGATAATAATTAGTGATTTTAGCAGGAAATATATTGTCTATTATATTATTGCTGCAACAGCCTGTTTATACACTCATTATTATGCCACTTTGATAATCGCATCTCAGATTGTTTACCTGTTTTGGGAAGCCATTTTAATTCATAAACAGAACAAAAAGATATTGAAAATATTTATGATCGGTTCAGTTATTTTTATGCTTTTTTTGCCATGGGCAATCATTATGGTAATGCAGATAAAGTTAAGGTCTTCCGGAATGGAGGATGCACAGGCCCTTCCCTATATTAATTTAACAACATTGACACATTTATTCCTCTCATTTGGTCTGGGATACTCCAATTCCACATTATATTCTTCTGTAAATATAATTGTAACTGTCTTTCAGGTTGGACTATTTTGCATAGGGATCTCCTATCTGTGGCATAATAGAAAAGTTGCTGTAATGAGATTCTGGCTGTTTTTTATGGTTTGCCCGCTGATATTTATCGTTTTATTGAACATGTGGAAGCCAATTTTTGCGCCAAGATACTGCGCAATTATCCTGGTCCCATATCTTGTTATAACCGCATTTGGCTTGTGTAATTTAAGGGGTAAAATATTGAAGTATATAATATCGTTTACATTTAGCTGTGTGGGCCTCTTCTTTATCTATCACGGCCTTTCATACGGAAATACCAGGGGGCCAGGGGCATCTGAAGACTGGAAACAACCAGCAGTACTTATAAAAAATATTCAAAATTTTCCAACTACATATGTCTATCCTGTACCCTACCTTGATGCCCTTTATTATCATATACCTGACAAAAACAGGATTAAAGGCCTGACAGATGACTTGTGCCTTAAAGGGCCTCAAAATGATGACTTTCTTTTAGTTGTAATGAAACACTCTGACAAAATGGAAAAAACAGATACAAGAGATATTATTCCATTTCTGCAGAGAGAAGATTCCTATAACTCAACCCTGATAGGCCATTTTGCCCGGATCTATATATACAGAGTGGAGAGGCGTTCAATAAATGAAGGTGTTGGAGAGAGATAACTAATAAGATTCACTGGCTTTTGGATAATCTTTTTCCTCCTGTTATTCGATACAGCAGGCTTTTCATGGAGCCATTATACTGGGTACTATTCATATAATGGGTACGCCAGCTAGGGTAATACACCAGTTTTTTTGCGAGATTAAAGGATTTTATTATGGATATTGAAAAGAAAAAATTATTATTCATTATAGGAACTCGACCGGAAGCAATTAAGCAGATACCAATATTAAAAAGATTTGCGAAAGATGTGTCTCGTTTTGAGTGTATCCCTCTTATTACAGCACAACATAGAGAAATGCTGGATCAGGTTTTAAGGATTTTCAATGTAAAGCCAAAGTATGATCTTGATCTCATGAAGGCTGATCAGACACTGTCGCACATAACTGTTGAGGCCTTGAGCGGGATAGAAAAAATAATAAAAAAAGAGTTACCAGATATGATTTTTGTTCAGGGTGATACAACTTCAACCTTTGTTGGTGCTCTAGCAGGTTTTTATCATAAGGTACCAGTAGCACATGTAGAAGCCGGACTTAGGACACATGATAAAACCCAGCCCTATCCTGAGGAAATGAACCGTGTACTCACTTCCCATCTGGTTGATCTCCATTTTGCTCCAACCGAAGAGGCTATGAATAATCTCTTGAATGAAGCTGTTCCCAGTAATCGGATATGGGTAACCGGTAATAGTGTTATTGATGCTTTACTGTCAATCGCAAATAGACCTTTTCATTTCAAGAATGAACTCCTAAGCTCAATGGCAGATACCAATAAACGATTCATACTGGTAACAGCCCATCGAAGAGAAAATCATGGGGAACCAATGAAGAGGATTTGCTATTCACTCATAGATATAGTTGAATCATTTCCTGATGTTGAAGTTATATATCCTGTGCATTTAAGTCCTCAAGTACAAAAGGTTGTGAATGAAATCATGCACCATGAGAGAATCCATCTCATTCCTCCACTTGATTATGAAGCTTTCATTCAAGTTATGAAAATGTCCTACATGATTCTCTCAGACTCAGGTGGAGTCCAGGAAGAAGCCCCTTCTTTAGGTAAGCCGGTGCTAGTACTAAGAGAAACAACCGAGCGACCAGAAGCAGTGACTGCCGGAACGGTAGAACTGGTGGGGACAAGCATGGAAAAAATAATTAGCAGAACCTCAGAATTACTTAAAAATAAAGCCTCTTACGATAAGATGTCAAAGGCTATCAATCCTTATGGCGACGGCGAAACAAGCAATAGAATATATAATTTAGTTTGCGAATATTTTGAAAATGGACTCTAAAAAACATAATATTTGGTTGAAATCCCTTTTAGGTGTGCTGCTAAGTGTCTTCTTTTTATATATCGCTCTTCGAAAGGTAGATTGGGGGGAGGTATGGGTAGTTTTGCAGGAAGTTTCTATTTTATGGGTACTCCCTGCCTTTTTTATTACAATTATTGTTTGTCTTGTAAGGGCCTTAAGGTGGTTTTATCTGTTTAGCCCTGTCCAGCGAATGAGATATTCAAATTTATTCTCTGTTATTATGATTGGGTTTCTTGCTAACAATGTTTTGCCTGCAAGACTGGGGGATCTTGCAATGGCCCACTATATAGGGGAAAAGGAGGGAGTCAGCAAAAGCCTAGCTTTTGGTACCATATTACTAGATAGGATTATGGATGTAACCACACTGTTATTTTTACTGATTGTTGCCCTTGTGTTTCAACCTTTTCCAGGTTGGGTTAACCGTATTGCATACCTGGGGGCTTTATTTTTATTATTAATCCTTGTTATGATTTTTGCGCTTATTTTTTATACTGATCAGGCAACCCATGCTATCAATTTTATTCTCAAACCGATTCCCCGTGTAATAAGCTTACGATTCATAGATATCCTTTCGAGGTTAGTAATAGGCTTCAGTTCCTTAAAAGATATCAGAATTGTGATTAAGGTATTTCTGATTTCCATTTTAATATGGATACTGCTCGGAGTTGGTGTGTACTTTCTATTTAAGGGCTTCCATTTTAATATATCTTTCTGGGCCTGTTTTTTTGTACTTGCGGTTGTTAATCTTGGACTCATTATTCCGTCTTCTCCTGGTTTTTTAGGAACATTTCAGTTTTTTTGTATTTCTGCACTTATGCTTTTTGGTATTTCGAAAACAAATTCATTGGGATTTTCAATTATTTATCATTTAAGTCAGTATGTACCTACAACTATCTTGGGTTTTGTCTATCTAGCGAGACTACAGGTTCAGTTGGGTAATCTTTTCATGATTATTAAAAAAGAACATTCCAAAACCAACACAGATATGTAAGGAGGCAACCATGCTTTATGTATTACTTCCAGCCTATAACGAAGAAAAATCAATGCAAAGTCTTCTGGAAAGGTTTAAGAAACTGTTTGCTGAAAACAAAATTCATTACTTAATAGTGGTTGTTGATGATGGGAGTACAGATCGGACCGCAGAAACAGTAAATGGGTTTAATAATGAGATAAACATATCACTTGTTCCTCATCCATATAATATGGGATTAGGTGCCGCTATGAGAACTGGTTTTGATTATATTGCTGGGCTATCGAAACCAGGTGATCTTATATTGACAATGGACGCAGATGATACCCACAATCCATCAATCGTTGGAGATATGATACAAAAGATTCAAAAAGGTAAAGATATCATTATAGCTTCACGATATGAGCATGGAGGAGAAGAGATAGGACTGGCACTTCATCGTAAAATATTAAGTCTTGGCGCCAGCTTCCTGTTAAAAATATTTTTTCCGATCGAGGGCGTAAAGGATTACACATGTGGTTTTAGGCTCTACAGTGCGGATATAATAAAAAAGGCAGTTGATAAGTATAAGGAAAATTTTATTACCCACAACAGCTTTGTTTGTATGGCTGAAATATTAATTAAACTCTCCTATTTGGGTGTTAAGGTTGATGAAGTCCCTCTGATACTCCGTTATGATTTAAAACAGGGTCAAAGCAAAATGAAGAAGATACGCACTATTTTCAGATATATTCATTTTATCTTTCGAGAAAAATTTAAAAGTGACAAAAATAATCAATAAATTTCGTATAGAGAATTGCCGGTAAAAAAGTATATGATGATTAAATAAAAAAGAGGCAGCATGTTGATTTTGCTTGACATATCAATAAGTTGGCAAGTCGCAGTTTGTAACTGCATGATATTACAAGGAAATCTCAACAGGTGGCGTGTCAATAAATATCGTGAATTTGCAGAGAGTGCAGGTCTCAGGATAAAGAGTCTCACCCCGACCGGCCATCTTGACAGTACTAAAGTTGAAATAATATATCCTGAAATCGCTAAAGAATTTAGAGAGATTTCCCCCTGCGAACTGTCATGGCTTGGTTTTCGGATAAACATGGAACATACCTGGTTGGCTCAAAACCCTGTCCTTTTTGAGTCCTTACCATAAATTTATTAGAGCTTCTTTAAGGGAAATAAATGATAGGAGGATATATACATAACAGTTTTGACTCTGAATATGGGAATGCTATAAATAAATTCCTTTTACTGAAGTCCTTTAACAAAATTCCTGTATGGGGTAATGGATTTTTTTTCTTTGATGAACCATTTAAAAACTTTCCGACAGAATCTTTATACACGGATGAATTAGCTATTATAACCCAGGATCTCCTGGTTAAGAAGAATGTGAATGGGGAATATGATTATTTTGATCTGGAAAGGGAATTCAAAAAGGCCTTTATAAACAAAGGTCCGGGAGCCCTGAATGATGTGGAGTCCGATTTCCGTATGGCCATTGCAGAGAGGACAGATAATATAAAGTCATTATTCCTTGTATCACACAGGGCCGGTGCAGGAAGAATCTATTATCACAGGATGAAATACGGTATTCTTTTTTGTTCTGATCTGCGGGTCTTATTAAAATTAATTGGATTTGACGTGAATACGATGGGTATCTATTCCATATTAAAATATGGAGCGATACCAGAGCCCGTTTCAATAAGCAACAATATCTCAGTTGTCCCTCCTGGACATTATTTAAAATACAACATAGGTACTGGCAGTTGTTCAACCTTTCCTTTCTTTCAATTTGAATTTCTTGAAGATCATAGCGTTATTTCTGAAAAAGGCCAGGATGAGGTTCTTCTAAGGCCTGTAAAAGATACTCTGATGAGATCATGCAGGTTTCTTGAGAGGCTTAGCCCATCCATATTATTAAGTGGAGGAGTGGATTCCAGCCTGTACGCCTTTTATCTTGATGAAGTTGGTGAAAAATCTCTGCCCGCATTTTACTGCTCCTTTGAGAATCATGATCCTGAATTGAAGTATTCAAAGGTTGTATCCGAACGCCTTGAAACGAATCTTCAGATCGCAGTAATGGAGGATAAAGAAGCCTTAAATACAGTTGAAGATGTTGTGAGGCTTACGGATCACCCTTTTACAGACTTTTCAAGCCTGCCGGTAACCTTTCTTTTAAAATATATCAGGGAAAGTAAAGGAGCGACTGATTGTATTATAGAATGTAATGGCGGTGATGATTGTTTCGGTTTTCCTGCCCTTGGTCTGGAGCAGAAATATCTAGTCAAACATTATTTGCCCGGGTTCATGAAAAAATTGATAGTAGGTTTAACGAAGGAATATCCCTACTGGAAATGGGAAGGCATGGAAGGTTTAATGGCCAGGGTTTCTGCAGTTGCAGATGTTCATGAATTAAGCCGTTTTAATTATTTTCTGGTACAGTCGCCTGTGAATTATCTTGAGTTTAAGGATCCGGGTGGCTGGAATAAAAAGCTGTCTGAGGCAATGGAACAGGTCTTTGCAGGGATAGCAAAAGGTCCTGGTTGTATGAGTTATGAGGCCAAAACGACTGTAAGGCAACTGATTCACATAAACAGCAGACTGTGGTCGGCAAAGGCATTATCTGTGGGTGAAGTCCTTGGGCTGAAAATAATCTACCCATATATCTGGCTGGATATTCTGAAGGAGCAGGGTAAACTGCCATGGAAAGCCAAGATAAAAAACGGTATAGTCAAATGGCCTTTGAAAAAGCTGCTTGAAGAATATATGCCTTCGGATTTTATATACAGGGGGAAAAGCGGGTTTGTTCCTCCATTTGTAAAATGGTTAACAAGAAAAGAATTCAACGCCATGGCCCATGATATCCTGACAGCCCATGACAGCCATGTAAAAGAGATTGTATCCGCTGAGACACTTACCCAGCTGTTATTAGATGCTAAAAACATGAAGAAGCTGAGATATCCGGTTTTAAATTTTCTCTGGGGCGCCATATTCACTGAGGCATGGATAAGATACTATAAAAACATTATACCGTTTTTTAAAAATGATATTGGATAAGACAACGCAATGACCAACTATTCCGGAGGTGTTTATTATGCATAAATGTATTGTAATGCCCACCTATAATGAAGCAAAAAATATTATGCAAATTATAAATGATATTTTAAGGCTCCATCCTGATTTCAACATAGTAATTGTTGATGACAATTCGCCTGACGGGACCGGGGTGATAGCGGATGAACTGGCGGCTAATGATAAGCGTATTTATGTACATCACAGGCCAGCAAAGGAAGGTCTGGGCAGGGCATATATTGACGGGTTCAAGGTAGCACTTGAAAGGGGCGCAGACCTCATATTTGAGATGGATGCCGATTTTTCACATAACCCGAAATATCTCCAGGCCTTTTTAGATGCGTCAGACAACATGGACCTGGTTATTGGCAGCAGGTATCTGAATGGAGTGAGGGTTGAAGGTTGGAGATTCCGCAGGTTGCTGCTTAGTAAACTTGCTAATATTTTTGTTTCATATATCATGGTCCGGCCTGTCTGGGATTTCACAGCCGGGTTCAGATGCTATAGAAGAAAGGTGCTTGAGACAATACCTCTAGATAATGTTAAATCAGACGGTTATGCCTTTCAGATAGAGATGACCTACCTCACCTTCAAGTATGGTTTCAGAGTCGGTGAGATACCTATTCTATTCAAGGAGAGGGAGCATGGATATTCAAAGATATCCAGGAATGTTGTATGGGAGGCCTTCTGGCTGACATTCAGGTGCCGTGCTTCAGTACGAGAAATATTGTCACACCTCACTTATCTGTGTAAGGATTATCGCGAGTTTGTGAAATCTGACAAACAATATATTAAGGAATGACCATGAATATCTCTGTCGGCATTATGGCCTATAATGAAGAGGCAAACATCGGGAGACTTCTGAAAGCGGTTATGACCCAGGAAGTCAAGGATGGCAACATCAATGAGATCTTTGTGGTGTCATCCGGAAGCATGGACAGGACAGATGATATTGTTCGCGAGTATGAAAGTATGGACAACAGGATAAAACTGATTGTCCAGAAAAAAAGAGAGGGAAAGGCGTCGGCAATAAACCTTTTTCTTGAAAAAGCAACCGGAGATATAATAATTCTTGAGAGCGGCGATACCCTGCCGGTGGAGGGGACCTTCCGGAACATGGTTGAACCTTTTCGTGATTTATCTGTTGGAATGACAGGAGCGCACCCTGTGCCTGTTAACAGTAAGGAAACATTTGTAGGGTATGTTGTCAATCTTATGTGGTCGCTTCATCACAGGATAGCCCTGGAGACACCCAAACTTGGTGAACTGGTTGCCTTCAGAAACATTGTAAGAAGTATACCAAATGACACAGCAGTGGATGAGGCCAGCATAGAGGCAATAGTAACCCAGGCCGGTTACAGGCTTCATTATGCTGGAGATGCCATTGTAAGGAACAAAGGACCTGAAAACATAAGGGATTTTATAAAACAGAGAAGACGCATTGCTGCCGGGCACAAACACCTTGCAATGGAAACCCGGCATGAAGTAAGCACATCCAGTCCGGTCAAGATATTAAGGTACCTTTTTAAGGGGCACTCTCATAATCCCGGAGAAATCCTGTGGACGTTAGGTGCTGTCTCTCTTGAAGCAATCGGGCGTCTTCTGGGATACTATGATTTTTACGTAAAGAAAAAAAATCCCTTTGTATGGGATATTGCCGAATCAACAAAAAGGCTGGATTGACATGTTCAAGGTTATTAAAAAGATCCCCTCTTATTTCATGTTCAGATACATGGGATGGCCCAGGCCTCTGCCAATGAACCTGACCTTCAGCCTGAGTTATAGGTGCAATTCACGCTGTAAAACATGTAACGTATATAAGAAGGACTCCTATGAGCTTACCCCGGATGAGTGGAAGAAAGTATTTAAAAGTCTTGGAAAGGCCCCATTCTGGGTTACTATAAGCGGTGGAGAGCCTTTTCTCAGGGATGATCTCCTGGAGATTGTTCGGGCACTTTACGATAATTGCCGACCCGCCATAATAAATATTCCCACAAACGGTATTTTACATAACCGTATCCCTGACAGGGTAAAAGAAATAGCGTCATACTGCAAGGGCTCTCAGATTATAATAAACCTTTCTCTTGATGACATCGAAGAGAGGCACGATGCAATACGAGGAGTACCCGGAAATTTTGAAAAAGCTTTGAAGTCATTTAACGGCCTTAAGAAGATACATCTTGATAATCTTGCACTGGGTATTCATACCGTAATATCTCAATTCAATGTCTCAAGAATTCCTGAGATATATGATTATCTCATAAAATTAAATCCGGATTCATACATAACAGAGATCGCCGAAGAGCGTGTGGAGCTGGGTACAATAGGCTGCGCCATAACTCCGACTCTGGAAGATTATTCCGTTGCAGTTGAGTTTCTGAGATCCCGATTAAAAAAAGGTTCTTTCAGCAGTGTGGGAAGGCTTACTCGATCATTCAGGTTGGAATATTATTCGATGGTTCAGAGGATCATGAAAGAGAAAAGGCAGATAATCCCATGTTTCAGCGGTTTTGCTTCTGCTCAGGTTGCGCCTGATGGGGATGTATGGCCATGCTGTATTAAGGCAGAACCCATGGGGAACCTGCGGGAGCATGACTTTGATTTTAAAAAGATATGGCTATCAGAAAAGGCCAACAACCTGAGAAAGTCAATAAAAAATGGAGAATGCTTTTGTCCTCTGGCCAATGCGAGTTACACAAATATGCTCCATGACCCTAAAACCCTTGTAAAAGCCAGCTGGAATTTCATAACTCTGAAATAAAATGGCTGAAAAATATATTCTTATAACTGGAGCCACTGGCTTCATAGGATCATATGTTGCAAACAACCTTCTGGCTGATAAAAGATATCAGATAGTGGCTGTTGTTCGTGGGCATGGGGATTATAAAAACGCGAAAGAACTTGAGAAAAAGGGTGCCATACTGGCTGAAGGAAGTTTTTGTGACAGGGCTTTTATAGAACATGTCTTTGAGAAATATTCTTTTGATTATGTGATTCATCTGGCAGCTTTGAGGGGAGCAGGTACAGCAACGAAACAGGATTTTTATGATGTTAATGTTAAGGGAACAGAGATACTTCTTGAGGCATCTCTTCAGCACAAAGTAAAAAAATTTATTTTTTGTAGTTCTGTAGGAGTCTTTGGCACTATCCCTGAGAAGGTACCGGCAAACCTCGGAAACCCCCTTAACGGAGATAATGAATACCATTATTCAAAGATAATTGCGGAAAAGGCAGTTCTGCGATACATAGATATGGGTCTCAATGCCTTTATTGTAAGACCGACAATAACCTACGGACAGGGTGATAATGGTTTCCCCTCCACTCTGGTACACCTGGTCAGAAGAAAATTAATTTGTCTAACTTATAAAGATGTAATGATTCATCTGCTGGATGTTGAAAGTTTTGCTGGAATTTTAAAAAAACTAATCGAATCGGAGGATATCGTTAAAAGGATTTTCATTATAGCTGACAAAGATCCTGTATCATTGAGGGAGCTGGCAAATCAGATATACCTTCATTATAATAATAGACCTTATCCTTTCTATTTGAAGCTTCCTGATGTAGTTTTTAGGGTAATGATAAATATTTTTCGGATAATTAAAAGTGAAAAGTGGGTCACAAGACTGCTGCTGATTTCAAAAAACTGGCATTATGATATATCACAAACTGTTGACGAACTCGGATATGTCCCGGTTAAAACGGAAGATTCATTTATCAGACATATGTGCGGTGAACATAAAGAATGATTTCTATTGAACAAAACTGGAAGCGTTATTTTATTGATCACAATGAAGGCATGGGTACAACCTATGAGCGTTTCATCCTTCACAGATATTTTCAAATGCTGAGCGAACGGTTTGATATAAAGAGTATTCTTGAGGTGCCTTCATTCGGAATGACAGGAGTATCCGGTATTAACAGCATGTGGTGGGCGGCAAAAGGCGTTCAGGTAACTGTAATGGATGATGATGAGGTGAGGGCAGGACTGATCTCCGAGGTATGGAGGGGGCTTGATCTTCCGTTCCGGATGCTGTGTCAGAAAGGTTTTTCATCCCTGCCATTTGATGACAACAGCTTTGACATGGCCTGGAATTTTGCAGCCCTTCGGTTTCAATCCGGCGTGCCTGCCATGTTAAGAGAAATGGCAAGGGTTTCAAAAAAAGCAGTCTTTATCTGTATACCGAACAGGTGGAATATCTTCAACCTGTTCCGGAAATCGGATAAGACAGGTCAATCGCGTAGTAAACAACCTGATGACAGCGCTCAGGGAATCAGAGAGGTTATGGAACAACAGAACTGGCAACTGGCGGAAGAGGGTTATCTGGATGTGCCTCCCTGGCCCGACATAGCAATGGCCAAGGAAGATATGCTCAGAAAAATGGGTATGGGTTTTATTGCCGACAGGATGCAGAAGAGAGATAATCCCGGAATATGCATACTTGATTGGTTAAATGGTAAAGATCCGCAAATGGAGGAGAGGGTTTTAAAATATGACCTCCTGGAGAACCTGCCCGACCCAATAAAAAAATTCTGGGCGCATCATCAATATTTTCTTTTTATACCTGGAAATGAAAACTAAAACGGGTTCACTGGGATTAATACACTTGGATAATAATATATGATATCTGTAATTATTCCTTCCTACAATTCTGAAAGCACTATTTCAAAATGCCTTGATGCCCTTAAAAATCAGGAATACAGGGGGGAATATGAAATTATCCTGGTTGACAGTTCAAGGGACAGGACACCTGAGATCGTGAACTCCAAATATCCTGACATTCAGTTTATTCATCTGGATAAAAAGACTGATCCGGGGACGGCCAGGAATATCGGAATAGAAAAATCAAAGGGAGATCTGATTGCATTTATAGATTCAGACTGTGTGGCTGCTCCTGACTGGCTTAACCGGATTGCTGCTGCTCATACCTCTGAGTACAAGGTGGTTGGTGGATCTGTTAGAAATGGCAACCGAGAAAACGATATGGTGGCGTGGGCCGGATACCTGGCAGAGTTCCGGGAGTTTCTGCCTGGTAAACCCAAAATGGAGGTTAGTCATATACCCACATGTAATATATCTTACAAGAAAGAAATATTTGATAAATACGGGTTGTTTGAAGGTGAATATTATCCCCAGGAAGATTTAATTTTTAATTACAAAATTTGTAAAAACGGTGAGAAAATACTCTTAGACAGCTCAATTACGGTATACCATAATCACAGGTCAGTCATGAAAAGTTTTTTAGATCATCAAATGAAGATCGGAAAAATCACGTCAAGAGTATTAAAAGAGGTTGATCTGGAAGGATCATTTATTGTTAGAACTCCATTGATTGCAGCAGCATTTATTCCTGTTTTACCATTTATTAAGTTTTTTAGAACTATAATGATCTTTCTTAAATATGAGCCGAAGGTTATAACCAGAAGACCTGTTGCTGTTATAGTATTCGCAGTTGGTCTTTTCTTCTGGATAATTGGATTTGCCAGTGGTGTCATGTACAATAAATCAATATCAACAGGAAAGTGAGGTGCGATATGAATGATCTTCAGGAGCAAATTGTTGGTGCAAAAAAAATCATCGATTCAAAGCTTGCCGAGTTTATGGAAAACAATGAACCATTGCTTAATGTATTGCAGGAGTCAGTAAACTACAGTCTTTTTTCTGGAGGGAAGAGGGTCAGGCCTTTGTTCTGTTTCCTTGTGGGGGAACTGTTTGGAGTGCCAAAAGAAAAGTTGATAACCACAGCATGCGCCCTTGAAATGATTCACACATCATCTCTTATTATGGATGACCTGCCGCATATGGATGATGGAAAGGTGAGAAGGGGTAAACCTGCAAATCATATGGTTTTTGGCCAGGATGTATCCGCCCTTGCGAGTATAGGATTACTTACAAGAGCTTATGAGATTGTCCTTAATGATCCGGAGTTGCCAGATGATAAAAAAACAAAAGTAGTCAGTAGACTGGCTCGCACAGTAGGGATCAATGGCCTTGTAGGAGGTCAGTTTGTTGATTTGAAGTTCTCCAATGAAGAGACTGATGCTGCTACACTTGATTATATACATACTTATAAAACAGCATCACTGTTTGCCTCCTCAGGTGTTACAGCGGCGATTATAGGTGATGCGAATGATGCAGAGATTTCCGCACTGGAGACCTATGCGAAAAATCTTGGTTTTGCATTCCAGATTCTCGATGATCTTCTGGATGTAGAAGGTAACTCGGAGGATGTGGGTAAATCGCTTAATAACGATAAAGGTGGGTTTGTTACAGTTTATGGGGTGGAAAAATCCAAGCATTTAGTTCAGGAATATACTGACAAGGCTCTAACTGCTATAGAGATATTTAAAGGGAAAAATGAAAAGTTGATTGTTCTTGCTCATATGCTGTTAAAACGTAAAGCTTGATATTCATGGAACGTGGATAATGAATATGTTGATATCATTCATTGTAAAATATCTCGGCTGGAGGAACTGGGCTGTCCTTCTATATAATTCGGCGATAGAAAATGTGTTTCTTATAATGTATGTCGCCCTTTATTTCAGGTTTTCCTCTCCATGGTTTTTATTTGAATTTTTTTTCTTTTTTCTGTTCAGTATGTGTTCCACAACCTATGGATACCTTATAAATGATCTCTCTGATAGAGAGATAGATTCCCAACAGGGAAAACAGAATACATTTCGGCATGATTCAACGGGCAGGGCAGTTCAAATAGTTGCGCTATTTTTTATCCTGAGCGTAATTTTTGCGATCCCATTTTTTAAGAAAAGCCTTTTTCTGTTACTATGGGCTAGCTGGTTTCTTGTCACGACTTTTTATTCCTTGAAGCCTATACGATTAAAAGAAAGGGGTAAGGTCGGCCTGATCTTTACAGTGTTAGGTCAAAGGGTCCTTCCGGCCCTGATAGTTTTTTCTGCATTCGGTTATTGGGATTTAATAACGGTTCCAATCCTTACCCTTTATATACTTTTTAGAGGTCTTTCTTCTGATCTGAATCATCAATATCAGGACTTTTATAATGACATCAGAACGGGAACAACAACCTTTGCAGTACAGGCAGGAATTGATAAAGTCAGGAGACTTCTACGGATTTCTCTTGAAATTGAAAAGGGAATGCTGTTGATCTGCCTGCTAACGATGATGTTGAAAATTAATAAAATAGTGCCGAAAAGTATTTTATTCGCTCTACCTGTTTTGTTAATTTATATTGCTCTTTATGCTAGTTCTTTTTTTCTAGTTCATAAAAGCACATTCGAACAATTGAATCCATTTACCTGTAACCGTAAAAGCATATTTCATTTACTCCATCATACCTTCCCTTCGGTTGGGCTTCCGGTATATCTGGGTATCCTGGTGGCTTTTCAGAATCCATTTTATATATTGATAACCTTGTTTTTTATTGTCTACAGAAGGCTCTATTCATTGGAGCTTATTCTTAATACTTTTCCTTTTACTGTTATTAAAAAGATACTTGTTAAATAATACCTTGATGAGCTGTCAACAACATGAAAAGACATTGAAAATGTATTTTGAGTTTCTATGAAACACATGTTTATTAAATTGGCTTTATGCATGATTACTCTATTTTATCTAACATCAGGTTATGCCACAGAAAAATATGAGCCGCCGGATGGAAGAGTTCTTCATGGCCTTGGGCAGTATATTCCTCAATACTATGCTGATGCTGAAAACTGGCAATATGTTACCGAGTATCAGGTGACAGTCGGGCATATCCCGGTTATATATTCAGCATATGCTATGCTTGATCCTGAAAGCGCTGAGATGGATACCACAAATTTTCATAACATAGCAAACAATCACGGGCAACCTTATCTTCTGAATATAGGCGTTGCATTGCAAAGCGCCCAGGCATGGCTTTCAGGCTCCGTATCAATTCCTGCCTCTACTATCTTAAACGGCAGTTGGGATAATAGAATTAAAAATCTAGCTCAACAGATCAAAAACCTTGATAAACCGACATATCTGAGGCCTGGCTTTGAATTCGGCACCGGAAACAGTGGAGCTCATTCTGATCCTTCACTCACTCCCGCTCAATTTATTGCAATATGGAAACACATTTATAATATTTTCCAGAAGGAAAAGGTAACGAATATTGCCTGGGTATGGAATACAGTAAATCCGTGGATGTTCAATTATATGGAATGGTATCCTGGGGATAAATATGTTGACTGGTGGGGGATAAACTTTTTTACCTCTGAACAGATCACATTATCGGACCCTTTCATAAAAAATGCTTCACTTCATGAGAAACCCGTTATGATATGTGAATCATCTCCCATTCATAACAATGGTGCGACAAATTCAAACAATTGGAATCTATGGTATGCCCCATTTTTTAGCAAGATTGCATCTTATCCGAATATCAAGGCTTTTATTTACATAAGCGATCCATGGGACAGAAAGGGATGGTGGGAAGACTGGGCTGACAGCAGGATTAATTCCTATTCAACCAATTCGATCATAAGAAGAAATTATAAACTGGAGATGGATAAGTCTAAATACATTCATATGGAGGAATACCAAAAAAATCCTTCTATCATTCCAGATGTAAAAAAAAGTAGTAATACAAATCTAACATCAATCGTTCCTCTACTGCTGGAATAAAAAAGAGCGCTGAGGCGTTAACAAACCGATAGCTGTAATGGGATATTAACGTTGGCTTGATATACAGACAGGTCTTAAAGTAAACAGTAATAATAACACTTTTCATCGAAGCAGAGACATTTATGTAAGATAAAATATAGGCTAAGTTACATGAATAAAAAAATAACTGTATTTGGGGCTGGTATCTCAGGTCTTGTTGCAGCGATTAATTTAGGCAGGGCAGGATTTGAAGTAACAGTAATTGATAAAAGAGATAATATTGGTGGTTCTACGAAGTGGCATCCATCTGTTCACCAACAGAATTTCAACTTGGATGCAACTTCAAAGTATATTAATGTTGACCTTTCCAAATGTTTTCAACCAGTAAAAAAACACACCTTTTACTTCTATGGAAGAAAAATAAACGTAGAAGATCCTGGGAACAGCTACGTTTGTGAGAAGGGATCACGAGCTACTTCTATAGAAAATTATCTTTATCAGGAAGCTAAAAAGAATAGGGTTGAATTTAATTTTGGTGAGGACTTTGACTTGAAAAAAATTTCGTACTCAAGGGATTCAGTAATTAAACCATGTATTGTGGCGACTGGACTGGAGATAGACGCATATAGGTTATTAAATATTAAACATAGCCTTGTGCAGGGATTCAGAGCTGTCGAACAATCAAGTGATGGTGATGACGGTCGTGCTGTTTCCTTTTTTGGTAATTATACAAACCATGATTTTGCATATGTAGCTTCCTATGGAGACCTTATTTTCTCTCTGCTGTTTTCAAGAAAGGGAATGAGCAGGGAATATATTGATATTTACAAAAAACATTTATTAAAGAGTGAGGGTATTTCTTTTAAAGAATGGGAGTTTTCAAGCGGTTGCATACCATTGGAGGTTAATCTTGTGAAAAATGGTCTGGTGTTTGCAGGGACGATAAGTGGGATGATGGATCCCTTTTTTTTAAATGGCATATCTGGTGCACTTATTTCAGGAAAACTTGCGGCTGAGGTTTTTATAAATCGCAAACATGCTTATATGGAGTTTAATCGATTTACTAAAAATTTTCGCATCAGACGGTTGATGAAACTGAGTTCGACTAAGCTTCCTTTTAAAATATTATCCTTTCCAGTGATTGTCCGACTAAGCAATTTTTTTCAATGGGTTGGAGTACTATAATGAACGAATTCCCCGTTATAATAATAGGAGGAGGTATAGGAGGTATAACAACCGCAGCATATTTAAGTCAATCCGGTATATCATTCATTTTACTGGAACAGAATAATACTCTGGGAGGAAGATGTTCAACAAGAACAATAAATGGTAATAGTTATGAAATTGGCGCATTATATGTAGGTGGCCGGGTTTTCGATCATCTTCGGAATACTTTTAATGTCGATTGCAAAACAATTTTAATTCGAGGTGCAATAAAGATTGGTAACCGATTTATTTGTTTTCCTTTTGGTGTGAGGACGGTGTTTGATATTATAAAATGTGGAGTCCCTTTTTACAGTCTTGTAAAATTTCTCTCTCGAACCAAGATACTAAAATCACCTTCAACTTTCCTGAACCTCTCATCTATAGGGGAAGTTATTGATAGCCTGACTGACGAGTCTAGAATGCGTACATTTCTTTTTTCTCTTTTTGGTGTTTCAGGTGTAAGCCCTTATAGGATTTCTTCTCAAAGTCTGGCGAAGAATAGTATAATCGGAAGTTACAAAGGTCTTAATCCCGAATATCTGCTGGGTGGAAATGGGGATATTACATCTCTTCTCGCAAAAATAGCAGAGAAAAATGGACAAATTATTCATAATGTCAAAGTTAATAAAATACTGTTAAAGAATGGAGCAGTTTTTGGTGTGCAGACCGAAAATGAAATATACAAAAGCCAGATTGTTGTAAGCAATTCGGGAATTCGTAATACGGTTCTAGAACTAACGGAGCGAAGTGATTGGCCTGAGTCTTTCTATTCTCAAATCTGTGATCTGAAATCAAGCTTGATGGTTGTCAACATTTTCCTTACTTTTTCACGAAAGATAGAGTTGCCAATAGGTGTGAGTATATTTTTAATGCCTTATAATTCAGTTAAAGAATTTGAATTACTTGAGAATGGGCAATTCCCCGAGAAATCCATGTTTATACTTCATGTTCCATCAAACCTTAATAGAGATAATGTTAATAAAAATAATGACCATAGGGCTACACTGCAATTTTACTATCCTAGAGGTAACGTAGAGAAAGATGTTTTGAAAAAACAGGTAGACAAGATATTAAATGAAGGTTTGGATGATTTATTTTATGGACTTTCAAAGGCTATAAAAGAATATTATGTTTATGATCCGCTGCTATATAAAGAGAAATTTGGTTTTTTTCCATATGTTTTTGGAGTAACTCCAGACTTACATTCTGATCGAATATCCATCAAAACTCCCATTAAAAATCTATATTGCGTTGGTGATTCGGTTGAGCCTGAAGGGCCTTGCGTTCCACAGGCTTTTGAATCAGGTTTGCGAACTGCCCATGATATCTTAAATCAAATTGAGTCCTGATGATGGCAAAAAAGTAAAATTGTTTATAGGAAAAAAATGAGTGCAGAAAATCAATATGATGTAATAATTGTAGGAGCTGGGATATCAGGGCTGTCGGCAGGGTGTGCTTTTAATAGGCGTAAAAATATTAAAATAGCATGTATTGAAAAAAAGGGTATAGGATCTAACAATCCATCTCCTCTTACATTTTTTGATGTAATAAAAGAGCATAATTTATTGGACTGCATTAAAGGCGGTTATCTGAGCTTTGGTTTTCATAATCATAAGGGAAGTTCTATACGTTTCCTTTTTGAAGATCAACGGTTAGTTGTTCTTGATTATCAAAAGGCATGCATTAAATTGTATAATAAAATTAAGACATGCCATCCTGATTTTTCAGTCATCAATAATGAAGTAATAGACGTCTGGAATGAAGAAAAAGGTGTCTGTATTAAGTTGAAGGATGAAGAAGTTTTTCATGCTAAAATATTGATAGATTGCTCAGGAAAAGAAAAGCTAATAAACAGGTTGTTCGCCAGTGAGAAGTCTGAATTATATAGCCATGTGTACGGAGCAATATTTTCTGGTTTAGAGGGCTTTGAGGATAACTCAGCCTATTACTTATGGCCGGTAAAAGATTTCGGCACAGGTGGAGGCTGGTTTTATCCATTAAATGAAGGGAGAGCAAGTTTTGGATATGCTGCAATTGCTGACACTCCTAATATTGATTATGAATCTCTCAAGGAGGGGTTTAATAATGCGTTACAGGAATTTCGACCATATAATGATTACCTGAGAAAAGGAATAATTGAGAATGTAGAGAGTGGAAGTATCCCGGTTTTGTATGCTGAAAGACTTGTGTATCCCAATATACTGATTTCGGGAGACGCAGGTGGAATGGCTACAAATTGGACATGTATGGGTATTGAGCCCTCACTCCAATACGGTCGTTTAGCAGGGGAATTTGCTCTGAAAGCCTTGATAGATGGTGACTCTCAAATTATACAAGAATACCAAACTATATGGGAAAAAGAGAATAAAGCTACCTATGATTCCTTTGCAAAGTTAGCATCAACGTTCTGGAATGCAGACTATAACGTTTGGGAGTGGATAATAAAGAACGATCTTGCTTATCTTACTCCTGATCAAATGCTTAGGCGGATGAGGAAAAATGACAATATAATTAAAAAACATCAGATTTTATTCAGAGCCTTACATAATAAAATAAAAAACTTATTTAATAAAAAATCAACCCTTCCAGAGCAGATTACTATCCAATAAAGTATTTTTGATGTCAGGTAAATATATAATAAATCTTCCATTGATTTCCGAATGTTCAATAGGAAGTAAAGCCGAAAACCTGAATTTTTTACTGAGCCAGGGTTTCAGAGTTCCATTGACTTTTAGCATAACAGAGGGGGCTTATGAGCTTTTTCTTGATATGAATAATCTCCGAAATGAATTAAACAAAATAATTCAAAGCGAAAAATCAACCCCTGCTGAGAAAAGCAATTATATTATTCTGTCTTTCCAAAAGGCAGCTATTCCTTCTGAATTAACTGATGAGATTCTAAAGGAAAATATTTTTAATAATAGAGATTATAAATGGGCCGTACGTTCATCATCAAATTTGGAAGATCTTGCAGGATCTTCTTTTGCTGGACTTTATGACAGTTATCTCAATGTGTCTGGATTGGACAATGTCCTAATATCTATAAAAAAATGCTGGGCTTCATTATGGAATGAGCGGGCCATTATCTATCGAGAGAAAAATAAACTTGACCATAAAAAAGGTAAGATGGCAGTGATACTTCAGGAGATGGTCAAATCAGAGTATTCAGGGGTGATATTTACAAGGCATCCTACCAGTGAAAACAAGGATGAACTCCTCATAGAGTATTGTGAAGGTCTTGGAGAAGATCTTGTCTCCGGAAAGGTGACTCCCTATTCATGTGATTTTTCCAGGTCAACTCAAAGTATCAGGCATATTAATGAGCCGGAAACAAAGATTTTAAGTGATGAAGATATTAAAAAATTATCTGGTATAGCGCTGGAAGTTGAAACCTGCTCCGGTGGTCCTCAGGATATAGAGTGGGCTTTTAACGGCGATGAATATTTTTTGCTGCAGGCAAGACCCATAACTCAGCCTGTATTTGGCGGTAAAAATGAAATTGATAATCTCTGGACTCGAGCGAATATCGGGGAAGTGCTTCCTGATGTAATTACACCATTAACATGGGATATATTTAGATGTACTTTATTTAATAACCCTTCGTCAGTTATCAAGCCATCTGCAGATAATTATTCGTTATTTAACAATGTAATACGGCTGATTAATGGAAGAGGTTATCTTAAACTTAAATTCTTTCTGGATTCATTTTGTTACCTTCCTTATGTAACACCTGAGGTTATGAAACATGTATTGGGAGTGGATGTTGTTTCTCAGACATCGTCCTATAAACGGCCCAATGGTATTGCAGTAAAACTCGCACAACTATTATTTTTTTTGGACATATTCAAAATAGTTCCCAGAATTTCAATCTTACTTAAGAGGTTACCTGATGTTCCATCCAGTGAAACAGGAAATCTTGAAAAAATTATCCAGTGGAATGCCAAATGTTTTTATCTGCATATTAAGTGCACAGCCTATTCCATAGGCGCATTTGCCATGCTGTCTCATTATCTTTACAAGTGGATACCATCTGAGGCCCAGGCCATGATCACTCTGATCCTCACTGGAAATGAAAGCCTGCAAACAGCAGAACAGGGAATGACTATCTGGGAAATATGCAACTTTATAAGAAACAGACCCGCACTTCTGGATATCATTAATAAGGAATCTGATTGGATAAGGTTGTCCGATGAGGTTGTTAAAGTCGATGGCGGGGCTGAGTGCCTTGGCATGCTTTATGAGTTTTTACAGAAAAATGGAGCCCGGGCAGCCGAAGAATTTGAACTTGCTGTTCCGAGATGGAAAGAGGCTCCGGGCTTTATTCTAGATGTAATGAGGTCATATCTTGCCATCCCTGTCAGGGAGTCTAATGCTGAAGATATTTTTGCCAGAAGGAGAAACAGAGATAAAGCGGTGAATAATATCAGCCGGTCTTTATCAAGAATTCAGAGAATCATATTTAAAAAATTGTTGTCTTCATACGCTGACTTCTGCACCTTGCGTGAAAACATCAAATATCAGCTTATGGAAGGCTATTTCATAATAAGAATGAATATTCTCGATATTGGAGCTCAAATGGTATTAGGGAATATACTCGATAATAAAAATGATATTTTTTTTATGAGATTATCTGAAATAAAAGGCATTTTAAAAAATGAGAAATTTTATTGCAATCCAAAGGATCTGATTTCAGAAAGGAAAGCTCAGCATAAAATATGGAAAAGTCAGCATACCCCTGATTTGATTTTGCAGGATGGTATGCCTCTTCAAACTATAAACGACAGCAATTCTTTACTGAAAGGTATTGGATGCAGTCCGGGAATAGTTGAAGGTTATGCAAGAGTATTAAAAAATATCTCCGAAATGAGAGACCTGAAGCATGGAGAGATACTTGTCACGTCTCACACAGACCCAGGATGGACTCCTCTTTTTCTGAGCTGCAAAGGTTTGGTTACAGAAACAGGCGGATTTCTTTCTCATGGTGCGACAGTTGCGCGTGAGTATGGACTTCCCGCTGTTGTTAGTGTCCCATCAGCCACTGAAAAAATACAAACGGGCCATTATTTAATTGTTGATGGAAATAGAGGCCTTGTGACCATCACTAGTATGAAATAAATTATGTTAATAATGGAGGAAACTTAAATGAAGATCACTCTGATATCACTTGAACCTGAACTCTTTTCGTATGGTTTACGCATCCTGTCATCATGCCTTCGTGAAAAAGGACATGAAACACGAATGGTCTTTATGCTGCCCCCCAAATTTCAGACACAAAAAGAAAAATATAAAACTGAATATGACAGGATGGCTATCAGCCATTTGTCAGGTTTGTGTTCCGATTCAGGGCTTATTGGTATTTCTCTTATGACTAATCAGTTTACTCGGGCAATTCAGCTTACCAGAGCTTTAAAGGAAAGCGGAATAAAGGTGCCCATTATATGGGGAGGGGTACAGCCAACTGTCGAGCCTGAAGAATGTATAAAATTCGCCGATATTGTATGTCTGGGTGAGGGTGAAGGCGCTTTGACTGAACTAGTGGACTGCATGGATCGCGGTGAACCTTATCTTGATATAAAAAATCTCTGGATCAACTCCGGGGATCTGATTATACGTAACCAGTTGAGGCCCTTAATTAAAGATCTTGATGCAGTGCCTTTCCCTGATTATAGCTGTAAAGATCATTTTATTATCGAGGGCCATGATATGAAAGAGCTGACAGCGGAATATATGCTGTCATTTCAGGGTGAGCGTTTCAAAGGTGATGGTAAATCCATACCATATATGTTTATGACCAGCAGAGGCTGTCCCTTTTCATGCACCTACTGTTGTAACAGTGCATATAAACGGCTTTATCCGGGGCAGAGTCTTTTGCGCTGGAGAGGCAATCAGAATATAATAGATGAACTTAAAATGATACAAAAAGAGCTAGCCCCTATTTCTTATCTCTATATGGTTGATGATAATTTTACGGCACGATCTGAAGATAAACTAATGTCGTTCTGTGAATTGTATAAAAAAGAGATTGGTGTGCCTTTTTTCGCTCAGGTGAGTCCTCTTGAAATTAATGAGGAAAAGATGGAAATTCTTTTTGCTGCCGGTTGCGCCCATGTGACTATGGGTGTAGAGACCGCCAATCCACGGATTGCCGAGATATATAACCGTTCAAGGGAACACAAGGTTTTACCAAAAGCCATTGACCTGCTTGAAAAATATCGGCACAGAATGAACCCCCCGCCGACTTATCAGTTTATAATTGATAATCCATACGAAACAGTTGATGAGATGGCAGAGACTTTAAGACTCGCGGCCAGTTTTCCAAGGCCGTGGTATAATCCGATATATTCACTTATGCTATTTCCTGGTGTCCCTCTTTATGATATGGCCTTAAATGACGGTATTATAAAAGATAAACAGAATCAGATTTATACCAGAAACTGGCTTTCTCAGAGCAGTCCTTTTTTCCAGATCTGGATAAGATTGTACCATGCGAACTTTTCCCCTTTTATATTGAGAGTCCTGTTGATGCCCTGGATTGTGAAGCTGATGAATAGTAACATTATCTCTGCTGTCCTGAAAACCCCGGTTTTCCGATGGGTATGGGACAAGCGTGCCTGATTTTTACTTTGCAGCTATTAATTATTTTTCAGGTCCTGTATAAAATTGAAAATACTGTTTTTCCCAAGTGACATTGGTGGGGGCTTTGGCCATATCAGCAGATGCCTGGCGCTTGCCCATGAGGCTGTAAGAAGAGGGAACACTTGTGCTTTTGTCCTGAATACATATAAGTATGAAAAAATCATAAAACGGCAATTTCTTACTTTTTCTCCTCGGAACAGGTTATACACTGCTCAAATAAAGGCTTTTCTTGGCAGGATTATTTCCGGCTATTACCGTCAAACTCCTCCTCTTTTTACGGAGATATCAGGTCTTTCCTACCAGGTAGTACGGGATGGTTTCTCCAGTGAAGTGTATATAACAAAAAATATTTCTCGCTATCTGGGAATTGTGAAGACATTTAAACCAGATGTTATTATTGGTGATTTAAATCTGTTAGCCGGAATGCTGGCTGAAAAAGCCGGTATTCCTTTATTTCAGATCATTAGGTACGCATTTCATCCGAAAACCGCAAACCTGCTGTGGTGGAAAAATAAACCTGAAGGGATGGTCTCTCCCGATGTACTTACCATATTCAATCCTTTAATGTCGAAAATGGGTCTTAATTCTATATCCAGGGCAGAAGATCTGCTGCGGGGAAATTATTATATTATCCCAAGCATACCAGAGATCGAGCCCATACCGGAAGATTCGAATACGAAATTTGTGGGTGAACTGACTGTTTCAAAAAAAAATATAGAAACACCATCGTGGTTTCATGAGTTGAAAGATGACCTGCCTCTTGTCTACATCACAGTGGGCGGCGGGGCTGGCCCTGTGGGGAATAATAAATTTTTTCAGACGGTCGCGGATGCCTTTTCAGGCAAACCTGTCCAGGTTGTGGTTTCAACCAGCACTAAATTCAACCTGAAAGAGCTTCCCGGATCAACAGGAAATGTAAGGTTTTTCAACTGGGTTCCGGGTAAACTCTTAATATCCAAAGCCGATCTTGTAATCTTTCACGGCGGATATGGAACAATGATGGAGATTGTTTCCTGCGGTAAACCGTCAATTACAATTCCATTCCAGACCGAGCAGGAGGGAAATGGCAGAAGGCTTGAGTATTTGGAAGTTGGCCGTGTAATCAAGTTAAGTAAGGAAAAACCAAGGCGAATAGATTTTAACCGGGCGCATGGGGCGTATAATTTATTTATTCAGGAGAGCTATGATCTTACTCCGGAAGAACTGTATGCGGAGGCGGAAAAAATGCTAGGTGATGATAAATACGGAAATAACGCGAAGGCATTACAATCTAAAATAGCCATGTATGACGGCAGAAGACAGGCTATGGATTTAATAGAAGATAAGCTGCTCTGAGTAATGTTATGTCGGAAATAATAATGTTAAAATCATTCTATTCTCACAAGGGTTAATGAAAAATACAGTTTTTTCAATAAAAAATACCGGTGCAAATGACTCCTTGGCAAGACAGGCTATAGCTGGAAGTTTTTGGGTTATTGGCCTCAGAGTAGGGGTTCAAATCATGTATTTTGCCCGCCTGGTTATTTTAGGAAGACTGCTTTCACCTGTTGATTTTGGGCTGATGGGAATCGCTTTAATGATAATCATCATTTCCGATGCTATTTCTCAGCCAGGGTTTCAACACGCATTGATACAGAGCAAGGAAGATGTGTATAAATATCTGGATACGGCATGGTCATTGATGATAATAAGGGGTGCTTTTCTGCTTGCAGTGTTAACAGCATCTTCAACCTGGGCTGCTTCTTTTTTTAACACTGAGCAGATAAAGATTATACTTCCTGTAATGGCGATCGCGCTGTTCATGTCTTCCATTTCAAATTCATCTGTTTTTTTATTCCTGAAAAAGATGGACTATAAAAAACAGGTTTTTTATGAAAGCAGCGGCACGATCATTGAGTTTATCGTTGCAGTTACATATGCGATAATTAATCCAAGTGTATGGGCTTTGGTTTTTGGTTATTTTGCCGGATCGCTCACCCGTTTGATAACAAGTTTTGTATTGGATAACTACAGACCGCGATTCTCAATACAATGGGAAAAGGCGAAAAAGTTAATGGGGTTTGGAAGGTGGATTACAGGCTCCAGCATATTGATACTTATAAGTGGATTTTTAGATAATTTTTTTGTGGCCAAGCTGCTTGGAGATGCAAGCCTCGGATATTACCGTATGGCTTTTCAGATATCAAACCTTCCCGCTACTGAAATTAACTATGTGGCCAATCGTGTTGCCCTCCCGACCTATGCCAAAATACAGGACGACAACATATTGTTAAAGAAAACGTTTATGAGTTTATTGCGGATAATTACCCTGATTACCTTTCCATTTTCTGTGTTTATTATTTTTCTCGGGCATGATTTTGTAATGCTTCTTCTAGGTGAAAAATGGCTCCCAATGGTTTTTCCTATGCAGATTCTTGGTATGGCTGGTTTGGTGAAGTCATTGACATCAACAGGAACACCGTTATTCACCGGTACCGCGTATCCCAAGTATGAAATGATCACGCAGGGTATACGGTGTTTAATTTTTTTGATAACTATATACGTTTTTACCTTTCATTACAATATGACAGGCACAGCTGTTTCAGTTTTAATAAGTGTGATCGCTATGGTTTTTCCCTGGTTGTTTTTTTCCGGGAAGATAATAAAGGCAGGTCTGTTTGATTATCTAAGACAACTGGCCGCTCCTTTAATCGGGGCACTGGCAATGGCAGCTTTTTTCTATTTTCTGCCTTTGAATATTTTTAGAACAGAGACAGTTACTTTATTATCCTATTTAGTCTTTATTGTGGCTTTGATCACCGGTTCAGCGGTGTATCTGGCTATTGTCTGGGTTATGAACAAGACCTTCTCTATGTGCAACAATATAGATGATGTAAAGCTGTTATACAGTTTTTTCCGGGGGCGGGTGGAGAGCCCTGACAGTTCCTTTGAAAAATAAATTAATAATCGTTGACCAGACTGATCAGATTATCGGTTATGAATCAAAAGAGGATTGCCATAAAGGTGAAGGTATATTGCACAGGGCATTCTCCATTTTTATCTTTAACGACTGTAAGGAACTGCTTGTTCAGAGGCGGAGCTTCTTAAAGCCTCTATGGCCGCTTTACTGGTCCAACAGCGTTTGCAGTCATCCGTGTAAGGGTGAAGACTGTGAGGCAGCAGCTCACAGGCGCCTGACTGAAGAGTTGGGGATTTCAACCACGCTGAATTTTCTTTATAAATTTCAATACCAAGCCAGGTACGATGAAACCGGTTCTGAAAATGAACTCTGTTCGGTCTTTATTGGAAAGGCCAATGGGGTCGTTCGTAATGATATCAGTGAAATTGCAGATTGGAAGTACATCAATCCTGATGACCTTGACAGGGAAATAAATTCTAACTCTGAAAATTTCACTCCATGGTTCAGGATGGAATGGGCTCGAATCAGAAAAGACTTTAAAGAGGAAATCAACAGCCTGCTTAAGACAAAAATATTTAATGGGCAATGAGGGGATAGCATGGAAGTTAACAAAAACCTTGCACTGCTGGACAAAATCAGCGGCGTGGAAGATCTGAAGAAATTAAGAATAAAAGAGCTTCCATTATTGGCCGGGGAGATTCGGCAGTTCATGCTTGATAATGTTTGTAAGACAGGCGGTCATCTCGGGGCCTCTCTCGGCGCAGTAGAATTGACCGTTGCCCTGCATTATTTTTTTAGGAGCCCCACAGATAAGATAATCTGGGATGTGGGGCATCAATGTTACGCCCACAAGATTCTTACAGGAAGAAAGGATGCATTTGTTACGCTGAGGCAGTTTAAGGGATTGAGCGGGTTCCCGAATATCCATGAAAGTAAACATGATGCGTATGGTACTGGGCACGCCTCTACATCACTTTCCGCCGCGTTGGGTATTGCCAAGGCCAGGGACCTGAAAAATGAAGACTTTAATGTTATTGCCGTTATCGGAGATGGGGCTCTGACAGGCGGCAATGCCCTGGAGGCATTGAATCAGGCAGGTTATTTAAACACAAGGGTCATCATCATCCTGAATGACAACCGTATGTCCATATCAAAAAATGTGGGGGCCTTTTCAGAATACACTCACAGGATTGAAAAGACGGAAGTTTACCAGAATGTCAAGAATACACTTGGGAAATTGATTAAACAGGGAGATGCTTTAAGAGATGAACTGATTGATCTGAAATCACATATAAAGGAGGTGGGTGCACCAGGTCTTCTTTTTGAGAAACTCGGTCTTAATTATATTGGTCCTGTGGACGGACATAAAATAGACGAAATTTTGGAATCTTTTCAGAAGGCAAAGGAATATGACGGGCCCTCCCTGATTCATCTCAGGACGATAAAAGGCAAAGGTTATTCTTTCGCAGAACAGGATGTGTCCAAGTTCCACGGAATATCTCCATTCAATTTATGTAATGGAGAAAAGTTGGGCTCTCCCAGAAACCCTTCTTTTACAAATGTCTTTGCAGACTCGTTAATAGAGTTCGCGATGGAGGATAATTCCATAGTCGGTATAACAGCTGCCATGGCTGATGGAACGGGCCTGTCACGATTTCAGAAGTTCTTTCTAGACAGGTTCTTTGACGTTGGGATAGCTGAGCAGCATGCTGTTGTTTTTGCGGCAGGGCTTGCCAGTCAGGGCTTTAAGCCTGTATGCGCTATTTATTCCACTTTTCTTCAGAGGGCGTATGACGCGATAGTGCATGATGTCTGCCTACAGGACCTGCCGGTTGTATTTGCTATTGATCGGGCCGGCTTGGTTGGCGATGACGGCCCGACTCATCATGGATGTTTTGATCTTTCTTATCTGAGGCATATCCCGAATCTTATTGTAATGGCCCCGAAAGATGAGGAGGAATTAAGACATATGCTTTTCACCGCCATAAAAATAGGTAAACCTGTAGCCATTAGATATCCAAGGGGGGATGGCTATGGCGCGGAAAAACGAGAGTTGAGAGTGCTGGAAATTGGTAAAAGTGAAGTGGTTAAAATGGGAGATATGCTGACTATTGTAGCAATAGGGACAATTTATCAGGAAGCCTTGCAGGCATCTAAAATGCTGGAAAAAAAAGGTGTCAGCACAACACTTATAAATGCCAGGTTTGTTAAGCCTATTGATGATGTGATCTTGGAATGCATAGCGAAAACAGGAAAAGCCATCATTGTTGAAGAAAATGCTGTAAAAGGTGGATTTGGCAGCGCTGTTAATGAATTATGCATGGAAGAAAAAATAAATGCTGATATCAGGTTTGTGGGAATTCCTGACAGATTTATTGAGCATGGTCCGCAAAAATTGCTTAGAAAAATATGTGGACTTGATTCTGATACCATTGTGAATATTGGATCAGATATGTTTAATTAACATAGAAATCCATAGCCAGGTTATGTTATTAATGATGGAAATAGGGAAGGGGGCACTGTTAGATTGTAAGGTTGCCTGAGGCTGGGAGAGGAGGAATGAAGACAGGCTGTAGACTATAGACCATAGGCTTGTAGGGAAAGAAAAAAGCTGAAAGCTGAAAGCTTTTTTTATGAGGTAAAAAATGTGTTTTCTTTTAAATCAAAAAATATTTTATCTATTACTGTTATTTTTTTGTCTCTTTTTCGGATGCTCGGATAATATCTCTCCTGAGCAAAAGGCCCTTAACCTTGTTATAAATTCTCATATCGTAAGCAAAGATTTTCCTGTCGACCGTGTATTAAGGATTTTATCAGAGAAAAGGGTGATGATGTGAAACCTATCGGCTGGCGTGTAGAAAAGATAGCAGACAATAGATACCTTGTAAGTTACAAATACAATCTTCACAGTTTTAAAGAAGGCGTGGGTGAGAGGGGATTCTTTTTTGAGGTTGATCTTGCTGACAACTCTGTAATAGACAAAACTATTGAATACACTGAAAAGATGCCCCCCTTAACAAAGGCATACTCGAATGAAAAAAATATTCAAAGACATTACAGGGCAAACCTACTTCCCTGGCACTGGTCAGCCGTAAAGTCCTACGAAAATGAAACACAGGATTATCAGGTATATTCTTGCTTTAAACTTTGCCTTTTCAAGTATGCTGTTTTTATGCTGCAACCCCGGTAAGCCTGCAAAAGAGCATATCCTTTTTGATTTTGAATCTGATCAGCAGCTTGATGAGGTAAACTGGCAATGTCATACACTCATGAGTATCAGCAACAGTCATGTAACTCATGGCAAGTCATCGCTCATGCTTGAGATGTACCCATCACCTTATCCGGGTTTTAAACCAAGGCTTAAGGCCAAAAACTGGAGTAAATATAAGGCAATCTGTTTTGATGTGTATAACCCTGACGAAACAGGAAGAAGTATTATTGTAAGGATAGATGACACAATAGATAACACGGAATATAAGGACAGATATAATCAGAGGTTTATATTAAAAAAGGGTATGAATCATATCAGGATAGATATGGAATCCCTGATTACATCAGGGACAGGGCGCAGGATGAATACCTCAATAATAGACAAGTTTTTGATTTTTACAGTGAGCCCTGTTAAAAAGATAGTGCTTTTTATTGATTATATAAGGCTGTCAGCCGAGTAGCAGCCTCAAAGATTTAGCTGAATGCTGAAAGCTCAAAGAAGAATACAGAAGACAGAAGAATAAGAAGACTGTAGCAATTTAGGCTTTAGGCTGTTAGGGGAAAGCAATATTTAAGCTCAAGGCTCAAAGCTCGAAGCTGGAAGATAGTGCATACGGCATGCCGCTTAGCGGACCCATCCAAAATAGTTCAAAATAATATCATTGTTGCTAAGTAATATTTTTTGTTTTAAGATTAATTTACTTAACAATGTGAGGTGAGGAATGAAAAGACATTATCCCATTATAATTGAACAGGATAAAGATGGCGTATTTATTGTTGAATGCCCTTTATTTAAAGGTTGCAGAAGCTATGGGTATAATATTGATGAGGCGATTGAAAATATTAAAGAGGCAATTGATGCCTGTATTGAAGATGAAGGTTTTGTCGATCAATCAACTTTTATTGGAATACGCGATATCGAGTTGGCAATCTGATGACCAAGTACCCGGCAATATCTTTTTAAGAGCTTATTCAAAAGGTGAATAAACTTGGTTTAAAAAAAATCAGGCAAAAGGGATCTCATATCAGATTTGAACACCAGGATGGGCGGAAAGTTACGATTCCTGATCACGGTAATAAAGATGTCCCCAATGGGTTGCTTCTGAAAATAATTCGATACGATCTGGAAATGGGACTCGATGATTTTTTCCAAAAGTAATGATTCATTTGGAATATTGTCGCTCCAGGAAAGTCAATTGTCGCGGCCTTCGTGGTCAAGGTTGCGGGGGATGGTCGCTAATTAATACATCCCATCACCAAGTTTGTTTCTCTCATAATCTGCCCATTTTACAAGCTCCTTCATCATAAAGGGTATGGGCAGGTTATATGGGCACCTTATGAGGCAGTCATTGCACTGTATGCAGTTCTTTGCCCTTTCAAGGGTATCTTCAAAATCAGGACTGTTAAGTATCTTATTCCCGTGTATCTTTACCATGTTTTTGATGCTGAGTATCTTGTATATGGGGATGTCAACAGTACATGGCTCGCAGTACAGGCACCTGTGGCAGAACCTGCCTGTAAACTCCCTGTTCTGGGTTATTATGCGCTGCTTATCCTCATCGGTAAAACTATAGCCCCCCAGTAAAATCTCCCAATTTTTATCCACCTCTTCTTTGCTTTCCATGCCTGTTATCACAATCAACCCCGGAAATGAGAACGCCCACCTCAGTGCCAGTTCAGGTATTCCTGTAACCCCACCCGCAAGGGGCTTCATGATAAATATACCTCTCTTTTTCTCCATTGCCTTTGGTATGACTGATTTATAGGCTATAGGCTCCACTATATTAAACCCCGCCATTATCGTCTCAAACAGGTTATCATCGATAATCCTATCCATTACCTCCACATTGTAGCTCGATATCCCTGTATGCCCTATTACCCCCTCTTCTTTTGCTTTTAAAAGCCCGTTAAGGGCACCATCCTTTGCTGTAACGCGCCTGTAATCCTCGTTGCTTCCAACAGAGTGGCAGTGATAAAAATCTATATGGCTGACCTTAAGCTCCATCATGCTTTTTTCTATATCTTTTCTGATACCGTCGGCTGTGCGGTTAACAGACTTGCTGGATAGAATCACCCTTTTACCGGCCTGTTCTATGGCCTTGCCTATCCTTGATTCGCTTACTGTATAATTTCTGGCGGTATCAATGAAATCTATACCCTTTTCGATTGCATAAGATACAACCTCAATAGCCTCATTTTCAGTTATGCGCTGAAGTGGAATACCCCCAAGGCCGAGCCGTGAGACCTCAATACCGGTGTCGCTGATTAACATCCTGTGCATAGTCTTTCCTTTCAGTTTTAAGCAGCCTTATATCTCTTATATGACATTAATAAAGACAATATAATAAGGGTAGCCTAATTTGTCACCTTACATCTTTGAATCTAAAAAATACAATGCTTGACACAATATCCTTTGCTTTTATTTTGACGATAATCCCCTGTCAGGCCAAAAAAATGACACATGTTTTTCCCCTCCATTTAAAAAAGGAGGCAATACAACGATATAGAAGAGGCAATTATCTTCTTTAGAAACAATATTGTGGCATGCTTCATGCAAAATGGCTTTGAGGATCATATTGATAGACTCGGAAAATATATCTTTTAGAGGTGGATCTATAATGAAGGTTGATCAAAAAATACAGGATCTTATTCGGGACAGAAACACGCAGGTGCCGACACTGCCTGTGATTGTGGAAAAAATCCTCTCAATGGCCAAAGAGGAAAACACCTCAGCAAGAATACTCGCGGAGTTAATAAGCAAAGACCCTGCAATCGCTAACAAGATTTTGAGGCTCTCCAATTCCGCATATTATGGGATGATGAAGGAGATAGATTCCATTCCAAGGGCAATCACCATTATAGGGTTTAATGAGGTGGTAAGCCTTACAATAGGGATGAGTGTTATTTCAACATTCAGCAATAAAGATGCCGGTAAAAATTTCAACATGAAGGGCCTGTGGATCCATTCACTCGGGTGTGGATTTGCCTCCCGCAATATTGCCAAAAAACTGGGTATTTTACAGTCCGAGCAGATATTCATAAGCGGGCTGCTGCATGATATGGGTAAGATTGTTTTTGCCATTTATTTCCCGGATGAATATGCCGCCGCGGTCTCCCATGCAAAGGAGAATGAGATAGATCTGTACAGGGCAGAAAGTCTTATCCTGGGTATCAATCATGCCACCCTTACCGGCATGCTGATGGAGCAGTGGAATTTTCCGGAAATGATCCATGTGCCTGCAAGGGACCATCATTCAGTAGAGGATTCCCCTTCAAAATATCAAAGGCTAGCCCTGGTTGTGGCCTTTTCTGATTATCTGAGCCAGCGGGCAGAGTTTGGTGATAACTGGACAACAAAGGCGCCTGCAATTACTCGAATAAGGGAAGAGCTTGGCATATCAAGAGATGAAGCAGACGAAATGGTTAAAAGTTTAAAGGAACAGAGAGACGAAATTGAGGCCTTTTTTGAGGTTATGAAATAGAAGGATGGAAATGGTGGAAGCGGAGCAGGAAGGTAAGAGTCTCAGTATTTTAAGGGAGCAGGTTAAAGCCATTCAGGAGAGGTACGAAAACAGAATCTCAGACCTCTCGGTTATTCATGAATTGGGCAGGGTAATAATAAATGTGCACGACTTTAAGAGGCTCTGTGAAGAGCTTCTTACGATAATTATCCGGAACACGGTTGCAGAGAACTGCTCAGTAATGTTTCAGGATAGAAAACGTGAGGGGCTGTACCTCATATGCGCCTCAGACCATAACAGGCAGAAATATGTTATTGATCCAAGAATGGTCTTTTCAAAGGAAAGGGTAATATATTCGCCTGATGCTGACAGGGGCGCAGCCGGAAAGGCATTAATGGATAACAACCCGGTGTTGATAGAAAATGCGGAAGGTTCAGGGCTGTTTTCATCTGGCCCTGAAACACAGGTGAAGATCAAAAGCCTTTTATCAGTGCCATTTTCGATTGAAGACAGGATCAGGGGGGTAATCAACCTGAGCCATTCAGAGCCAGGCATCTTTTCACAGGATCATGTAAACCTCTTCAGGGTTATTGCAGATTTTGTCGGGGTATCACTCTATTCTTCACTCAATTATCATAAACTTAAAAACAGTGAGGAGAACTTCAGGTCATTAATCGAGCATTCAAATAATGGCATCGCAATATTGCAGAATGATCTCCATGTCTATGCAAACCCGAAATACAAGGACTTGACCGGGTATTCCTCTGCTGAACTGAGCGGGCTTTCAATTGATAAACTTATGGATTTTTCATATCAGCAGGCAGATCTCAGGATGCTGTTGAATCACCTCAGGGTAAATACAGGCAATGAGCTGTTCAATGCACGCCTAATCAAGCAAAACGGGGAGTTACTTGATGTAGAGATAAGCGCATCCTCCGTGCTCTATTACGGGAGAATGACCCTTGTCGTTTCCGTGCTCGATATCTCAGACAGGAAGATACTTGAAAGACAGCTTATACATGCCCAGAAGATGCAGTCAATGGGCACCCTTGCCGGGGGTATTGCCCATAACTTCAATAATCTCCTCATGGGTATACAGGGGAATGCATCCATTGCACTCCTTGATGTGAAGGAGGAGAGCCCCACACATAAGAATCTTCTCAATATAGAGAAGCTTGTAAAAAACGGGGCCAACCTCACGAGCCAGCTTTTAGGTTATGCAAGGGAAGGCAAATTTGAGATAAAACCCATAAACCTGAACCTTGTTGTAAAGGAGACCTCTGAAACCTTTGGTGCCACCAGAAAGGATATACAGATCATACTTGACCTTGAACCAAAAATCGCAGGTGTAAAGGCGGATCAGGGGCAGATAGAGCAGACGCTCTTGAATCTCTTTATAAATGCCTCTGATGCAATGCCTCACGGCGGGACACTTACCATCAGGAGCTCAAATGTTACTGACAGGGATATAGGTGATAAGCCCTACAAGGCAAAAAAGGGCAAATATATTCTTTTATCAGTCAGGGATACAGGCATCGGTATTGCCCCAGGGGTAATAGACAGGGTTTTTGAACCCTTTTTTACTACAAAGGGGCTGGCAAAAGGGACAGGCTTAGGGCTTGCTTCTGCCTATGGCATAATTAAGGGGCACGGCGGGTACATAGATGTATCATCCGTACAGGGCAGGGAGACCACCTTCAGCATCTATCTGCCATCAACCGGGGAATATTTTATAAATGAAGATGCAACATCTGATCAGCTCTTTACCGGGGCCGGTACAATATTACTGGTTGATGATGAGGAGATCATTACCTATACTGGTGAGCAGATGCTTAAGAAACTTGGGTACAATGTGATTGTTGCTGAAAACGGTAAAAAGGCCATAGATATCTTTAGTAAAGAACATAAGAATATCAGCCTTGTTCTGCTTGATATGATTATGCCCGGGATGGGAGGCATGGAAACCTTTGACAGGCTTAAAGAGGTAGACAGTAATGTAAGGGTGCTCCTCTCAAGCGGTTACAGCCTTGACGGCCAGGCAAGGGAGATCATGGACAGGGGCTGTAACGGCTTTATACAGAAACCTTTTACACTTAATAATATCTCGCAGAAGGTAAGAGAGATAATCGGTGATTAAGAGTGTTAAGGCTAACCTTTCGTATCCTTGAGGTAATCATCAATATTTGCCCCGAGCTGTTTTGAGAGGTCCTGGGCTGCTTTAGCCACCAGCGGGCCGTATTCCTTTATCTCTTCGGTTGAAAACAGACCCAGCACCAGAAGATAACCGATCGGTTTTTTGCTGATGTCAATAACAGGTGCAGCAGCAGCATTAAGCCCCGGTGTTATCTCACCTATATCGGTTGCATAACCTGTTTCCCTGGCCAGCGCAAGCTCCTTCATCAACCGCTCTCTATCAAAATTTTCCGGGGCACCATGGAAATAGAGTTTCTCCTTTTTCAGGAGTTCATTCAGCTCATCCTCTGGTAAAAAAGCCGCTATGGCCTTTCCATGTGCGCCAAATGAGAGAGGGACATGTTTGCCCACACGGGTTGTTACAATTATCTTTTTGTCACTTTCATAGCGTGATACAACAACTACCGTATCACCATCTATAATTCCAAGCGCTGCGGTGCCGTTTACCTTGTCAGAGAGGTCTTTTATTATCGGGTCTGCAAATGCAATCACATTTATGCCATCAAGCACCTTCCTTGAAAGGGCAATAAGGCCTGTACCAAGGGAATAGCCCTTTTTCCGGCCCCTGCTCTGCACGAGGTTGAACCTCTGAAGTGTGTGGAGAATGCCAAATGCCTTGCTCTTATGAATCCCCACCTCTTCGCATATCTCGGTTAAACCCATGTGGGATGATTTTGAACCTGCAAGGCACAAAAGTACGCGTATAGCCTGGTCAACTGCAGGTACTATATATTTATTATCACTATCCTTATTTTCCATAATTGTTTCACATCCAGAACTATTGTTTTTGCGCTTTATTTAGATTAAATCAGGAGGGATGTCAAGGTATAATATCCCTGCACACAAAAATCGTTTCTGATCTCCTGCCCCCTTAATAGGATTGACAGATGAACCATGTTCCATTAGAATTTCCGATATGTTATTTTTAATAAATGGGCATATATAGATTTCAAATTTGAGATTTGAAATCTCAAATTTATTCATGAGGAGGTATTGGATGGGTGGAGCTTATACAGGCAGGATCTTATTTGTTGATCTTTTATCAGGAAAACAACGGGTTGAGGAGTTATCAGAGGAGTATGTAAAAACATATATCGGAGGGTATGGGATCGGTGCAAAGATATTATATGAACTGGTCAGGCCTGACGCCGACCCCCTTGGCCCTGATAATGCCATAGGCTTTATGTCAGGGCTTCTGAATGGAACAGGCGCACTTTTCGGTGGCCGTTATACTGTAGTATGCAAGTCACCGGTTACAAATGGGTGGAACGATGCCAACTCCGGCGGTTTTTTCGGGCCTGAGCTGAAAAAGGCTGGTTATGACGGGTTAATAGTAACAGGCGCCTCGCAAAAACCGGTATATATCTATATTAATGACGGTAAGGCGGAGATACGTGATGCATCGAATCTCTGGGGAAAAGACACTGTTCAAACCCTTGAAGGGCTCATAGAGGAGACTGGTGAAAAGAAACTCAGGGCAGCAATAATAGGTCAGGCAGGTGAGATGCTTTCGCTCATGTCATGCGTTATTAATGAAAAACACCGTGCAGCAGGCAGGGGCGGATGCGGGGCTGTTATGGGCTCAAAAAGGCTTAAGGCTATTGCTGTAAAAGGGACTGGGAAATTCAGTGTGGCAAAACCTGATGAATTTAAAGCCATATCTTCCGAAATATTACAGTCTATGAAGGATGGCCCGATGGCCGGCATGATCCAGGGGTTTGGGGCCTTTGGTACAGGGGGCGGAACAGGCGGAAACATCCTTAAGGGCGATACCCCTGTTAAGAACTGGGGCGGGGCAGGTGAAACAGATATGGGGCCATCTGAAGCGGAAAAACTCGCTACGCTGGCCTATGACGACAGGTATAATACTGGTAAATATGCCTGCGCAAACTGCCCGTTAGGTTGTGGCGCGCATTACAGCGTAAAGGATGGTAAATGGCCTGTACCGGATACAGACAGGCCTGAGTATGAGACCCTCGGGGCCTTTGGCGCCATGATGCTTAACAGCAATGCCGAATCTGTAATCAAATGCAATGATATCTGCAATAAATATGGCCTTGATACCATCTCTGCCGGGGCAACCATTGCCTGGGCAATGGAGTGTTATGAAAATGGCATTATCACAAAAGCTGAAACAGGGGATATTGCCCTCACCTGGGGCAATGCAGATGCCATTGTTGAAATGACCCAGGCCATTGCAGACCAGAAAGGTTTTGGCAGGATACTTGCTCTTGGTTCAGAGGCGGCTGCAAAAAAACTGGGAAAAGGGTTTGAGTATCTCCAGAATGCAAGGGGCATAGAGCTCCCCATGCATGACCCAAGGTTTGCACCCGGTTTTGCAAGGACATACAGGTATGACCCTACACCAGGTCGTCATGTGAAGGGTGGGTCAGGGATCATAGAGATGAATATGCCGCCTGATCTCAGGTACAATGTAAAAGATAAAGGCCAGATGGATGCCGGGAATACCTTTGAGACAGAGGTACAGAATTCTGCCGGTCTCTGTGCATTTAGCAATTTTGCTGCGCCACCCGGTGCTATGGCAAGATATATAGCTGCTGCAACAGGCTGGGATTTTAATGAAAAGGATCTTCTTGATACAGGAAAGAGGATATTCAATCTGAGGCATGCCTTTAATCTCAAGGCCGGTCAGGACCCGACAGAGGATATACTTACAAAAAGGGCAACAGGTGAACCTCCTTTAACCGAAGGTCCGCTAAAGGGCATCACAATTGACATCAAAAAACAGATAAGTCAGTTTTGCGATGTAATAGGATGGGATAAGGAGACACTTAAGCCTACAAGGGAATCCCTTGAAGAAATCGGAGGGCTTGAAAAGGTGATAGAGGATCTTTACGGCAAGTAAGCAACCTGCATGGGCTGCAAAAAATATAGAGGCCACGGGTTAAGCGCGGCCTCTATATTTTTATTCATCTGAAAACCAAAAAAAGCTGATTTTGATACCTTTATTAATCCCATCTATAGGTGGCAGTAAATGATACCTGCTCAGGGTTGCTGTTTATTCCCTTCCCATTAATGTTATTACTGTTGTTGTAGAAGTTTGCCCTTATCCCGTATGACCACCTGAGGCTCGGGGAAAAGGAGGCACTAAAAGTGGCCATGCCCCCATTTGACTGGCTGTCATAACGATACATGAACATGGTATATAATTTCAGGTTATGCCAGTAGGAACCTGCAAAAATATTCCCTGAATGGTAATTATGGCTTTTATAATCATTTTCCAGAGCATCATAATTATCTGAGCCTGTCATGTAGTTGTATCCTATACCCCAGTTTATTCCAACAGGCGAGGCAGGCAGATTAATCAGGTTTTTACCTTTGTAGGAAATCCCTGTCTGCCAACTGTAATCAGTGGCTTTATGTGACCCGGATACTTCATATGACGGCTGGCTGTCAAACCTGTAGGATGATTCTATGTTAACTGAAGGTGCCATACCCTGATGTAAAATGCTCAGGAAGGGCAGGTGATAGGATAATCTCGCTGCTACATTGCCATTCCTGGTATTGTACCTATACATATCCTGTTCAAGGGCAGAGAGTGTCAACGGGCCAAGATTATCATCTGTAGTTGCCGAAGGATAAATAGCATCCCCATACCATGCATAAAGATCAATGCTGGTATTATTAAAAGGGCCCCTGACCCTTATGCCATAATCAGGAATTTCATCACTGAAATTGATGGTCTCCAGATTATAAAGGTAAGCGCCTGTTTGTTGATGCTGCTCCCTGGCATTTAATATTGTAACTGTTTGTTCTTTATTAGCTGGTGTCTCTGATGCCTTTTCAACTACAGTTGCCGTGGTGTTTGCAGGCCCGTTTTCATCTTTGTCATCATATCCGAACCACTGGGCAACATGTTTGGCCCATTGTACCGGTTTTGAGGCCCATTTTGGCAGGTCATAGGCGCTGCTTGTCCCTGAAAAAGAAAACAGGGCTATAATAACAAGCAGTTTCATGAAAAATAAATTTGTCTTTTTCATGCCTTCCTCCAGAAAAGCCTTTTAGATCCATTAACTGTAAATCATAGAAAATGCCTCTTTTCCCCTTACTGTCTGACTGTACATCTATGATTCTCCGGCATCAAAAGATAGACCGGATATGTCTTTAGTAACTTAATAGAAGCATCTCTTATTTTATGAGTTGATACCCCCTTGCAAAACAGTATAAAGATAGATCTTTTTTAAGGTAAATACAAGAAATTTTTATGTAAATTCTACAGTCTATTCTGAAAAAATTGCCTCGGCAAAATCCTTTGCATTAAATGGCCTTAAATCATCCATTTTTTCACCAACACCAATATATTTTATTGGTATGCCAAGCTGTCTGGAAATGCCCACTACAATCCCCCCCTTGGCTGTGCCATCCAGTTTTGTCAGGATTATTCCGTTAAGGCCAAGGGTCTTGTGGAATATCTCTGCCTGTGAGATGGCATTCTGCCCGGTTGTGGCATCCAAAACAAGCCAGACCTGGTGGGGCGCACCGGGAAGCTTTTTACCTGCCACCCTGTAGATCTTGCCCAGCTCCTCCATCAGGTTTACCTTTGTATGCAGCCTTCCGGCCGTATCTATCAGCAGGATATCGATCTGCCTGCTTACAGCAGCGCTCACCGCATCATAAACCACTGCAGATGGGTCTGCCCCTTCATTCTGCCTTATTACATCCGCTCCAACCCTTTCACCCCAGATGGCGAGTTGTTCAGCCGCAGCAGCCCTGAAGGTGTCTCCTGCTGCAAGCATCACCTTTTTACCCTCATTTGTATAAAGCGCTGCCACCTTGCCGATTGTGGTGGTTTTACCCACACCGTTCACGCCAATCATCATGATAACCAGGGGTTCACCCTGTTTTGGCTCTTTTTCCTCCGGTTCAGCTATGGTAAGGAACTCTATTATCTTTTCTTTAAGTGCGGCCTTTAGCTGTGATGGGTTATCAAGGTTCTTCCTCTCCACCCCTTCTCTTATAAGCTCAATAAGCTCCTTTGATGCCTCTACCCCGAGGTCAGAAGTGAAAAGTATCTCTTCAAGCTCGTCAAGGAGTTCTGCATCTATCTCTTTTTTACCGAGAAAAAGCCGGTCAAGCCTGCCTGTAAACCCATCCCTTGTCTTTTTAAGCCCCTGTTTCAGGCGACTGAAAAAGCCCGTTTTTTCTTCAACAGGCTCTATAACTGTTTCAACCTTTTTTTTTCCGAATCCGAACATCCCTATTTCTCTTTCTGTATTGTAATAATTCTGACTGGTCATTTATATGACCCTGTGCGCTTTTATTGCACAGGGTAAGCAAATAGCATACTTTCTGTAGATGTGTACAGGTAAAACAGTTGCAGGGTATAGATGGAGATTTCAGGGTTCCGGTATTGTGAGAACCGGAATGGTTGAAAGCCTGACCACCTTTTCAGCGACTGAACCGAAAATAAACCTTCGCCACCCTGTCCAGCCATGTGTTGCCATAACTATGAGGTCAACATCTTCTTTTTCAGCGGTCTTTACTATTTGATCAGGGGCATTCCCCTCCTTTATCAATATCTTTACCTTTATCTCTTTGGGTATCTGCTTTTTTATATGTTCTTCCAGATTATTTTTTGCGATCTCCTTCATCTCCTCATAGTATTCCCTTGCATCAAACCCGGCAGGAGCAAGTGTGGAACCTCCATGGAAAACAGGGGGCACAACATGTATCAAGATAAGCTCTGCCGGGAGGGTCTCTGCTATTATAGCAGCAGCAGAAATCCCTTCATATGACGGTTCGCTAAGATCGGTGGTGCAGAGGATTTTTTTAGCCGGGAATAGAATCTTTTTAGGTCTCTTATTTTTTGTCAAAATAATCCCTCCCTTGTTAATTGTTTATGTTCCCGTTAAGGTTAACCGCAACCATCTTTGAAACGCCTGCGTTTTCCATGGTGACACCGAAAAGGCTGTCCACGATTTCCATGGAGCGGCGGTTATGGGTTATCATGAGCACCTGGGAGTACTTTCTTATCTCCTTTAAAAGGTCATTGAACCTGTCAACATTGGCCTCATCAAGGGGTGCATCCACCTCATCCAGGAGGCAGAACGGGCTTGGTTTGATGAGATAAATTGCAAAGAGCAGCGCCATTGCTACCAGTGCCTTTTCACCGCCTGAAAGCAGACCCATGTGGCTTACCTTTTTCCCGGGAGGCCGTACCTCTACCAGGACGCCGCTCTCAAGCGGGTTGGCCTCATCGGTCAGGGTCATCCATGCCTGTCCGCCGTTAAAGAGGATGGGAAATACATTTTTAAGCTGCTCGTTGATCTCTGCAAATGTGGTGGTAAACCTTTCAAGGCAGGTCCTGTTGATCTTTCTGATGGCCTGCATGATAGATTCAATAGAGGTAACGAGGTCCTCTTTCTGCTTCAGGATAAATTCGTAACGTTCACTCTGTGCCTCATGTTCCTGTATGGCCATAAGGTTTACCTCGCCTAGCTTCTCACGCTGCTCCTTCTGGTGGTCAAGCAGTTCCCTGACTGTCTGCTCATTATAGTCTTCATCAAGGTAGTCCATGTAGATTTCGGAAAGGTTAAGATTTGCCTTTTCCCTTGCCTGCTCCACCAGGTTTTCCATCCTTACATCTATCTTTGACTGCTCCATTCTTGTGATGCTTATTTTTTCTTTAAGGAGATCCAGCTCTTCCCTGATGCCTTCAAGCCTCTTTTCATTCTCGCGCATGTCAACATGAAATAGGTTTCTCTCCTGCTGGGCATTATCCACCATTTCTTTGGCATCCCTGAGCTTTTCATAGTATTTACTGATATTCTCCCTTAATACATCTTCCCTTTCAATAAATGACCTCTGTTTTGCCTGGCACTCCTTTATATCCTCTGCGATCTTGTCCAGCCTGTTCTGCGCCTCTTCATGGTAATTGTCGATCCTTTCGATCTCCCGGTTAAGCCCTTTTCCCTCTTCCACAGAGACTCTGAATTTCATCTTTGCCGCTTCGAGCTCTTCGCGGATCTCATCAAACTCCCGTTCGCATTCATCAAGCTCCCTCTTCTTCTGTAAAAGGAACTCCTCTTCCCTCTGTCTTTTCTCCCCGCACTGGATCAGTTCATTTTTATTCCTGTCGATGGCCTCGGTATGCTTTGCCTCTTCATGAAGCCTCTCTTCCAGCTCCTTGGCAAGCCTTTCTGAAAGACGTTCAAACTGATCAAGTTTATTGCTGAGCTGAAAAATCACCTTGTCCAGTTCATTGAGCTGATCCTGGCATTTGGATTTTTCTTCCCTGAGCCTTGAAAGGGCTACCTTAAGCTCTTCCTGCTGAAGCTGTATACCTTCAAGGCGCTCCTTTGCCTCTGAAACCTTTTTAGCGAGCTCCGTCACCTTTTCCTCAAGCTCGGTGATCTCCCTTTTCCTGGCCAGGAGCCCATGCGCACCGAGCTTGCCGCCGCTTATTATCCCGTGCCGGTCTACAAGGTCTCCATCCGGTGTAACAAGGGTGGTATTTCTGCCATTGCTTCTCCATGCGTCAACCGCCTGATCAAGGTTTTCTGCAAGGGCGATATCCCCCATGAGCATGTTTACAACAGGTTTGTATTTATCAGTGACATTTACCACATCCTTTAAAAGAGGGTACCCGTTGTGGCCATGCCCGTTTCCGTTTCCATTTATATCACTCACAGAGATGAAACTGCCGCGACCCCTTGCTTTATCCTTGAGGTACCTTACCGCCTCTTTGCCATCCTCCTGGTTCTCCACCAGTATGTACTGGAGCCTGTCAGAGAGAACCGCCTCTACTGCCTGTTCATATCTTGAATCAACCTTTATAACATCCGCAACAAGACCTAATACACGGCCCTCATTTTTGGCTGAAAGGTCATTTGCCTTCATGATGGTCCTGACGCCCACCTGATAACCTTCATAATTTTCATTCAGGGACTTAAGGCCGGCCAGCCTCGTCTTTACTGTGTTATATTCGTTTTCTATGGTCTTGAGTTCATTCTCTGATGACTTTCTAATGGCATCAAGCTCGTTAGTGCGCTCTTCCCTTTCACGTATGTCATTACCTATGTCGTTCAGCTTCCGGGATAGTTCTTCTCTTAATTCTCCCTTTTTTGTGGAGGTCTCCATTAGGGTCTGGATATTGGCATCCAGTTCATTTTTCTCGCCTTCAATCCTTGCCTTTCTGTCGGTAATCTCAAGTATTCTTTTGTTCAGGTAGTCAAGCTCCTTGCTTAAGCCCGCCTCTTTTGAGACGCCGGTATTAACCCTTGTGCGTGTTACCTCATACTCTTCCTTGATCTCTGTCAAAAGCTCTTTGCGGCCCTTCATCCTTCCTTCAATAACGCTGATCTCCTCCTGACATGTGCGCGCATCCTCTCTCAGCCTTATAATCTTTTCCTGGAGCAGCGCTTTTTCTTCACCAAGGGTGACAAGCCTTCTTCTGATATCCTCGATCTCCCTGTTATGGCGCTCTTCAAGCCCTGCCTGCATCTCCTTTTCTTTTGACATGGATTCAAGGGCAGATTCCTTTTTCGCAAATTCTTCCTTAAGGGAGAGGTATGTATTGTTGAGCCCTGAAATGACCTGGTCTTTGTCATCCAGCTCAAGGTTCATGCTCTCTATTCTGCCCTGCAAAACAGAGATGGTGGTCGTTAAAGTAACCTCATTTTCAATGAGGCTGTCCGCAGATTTCCTGTTTTCGCCAGAGGCATTTATAAGGTCATTGTACATATTTGCATTAAGCACAAGTTCAAGCCTGCGTATTTCAGAGCCTATCTCCTTGTACCTGATCGCCTTTCCGGCCTGCCTCTTTAATGACCTCATCTGGGTCTGGACCTCGGAAAGTATGTCCTCAACCCTGTTAAGGTTTTCCCTTGTAAGCTCAAGCTTTCTGCGGGCCTCTGCCTCCTTCTTTTTGAACCTTGTAATACCGGCTGCCTCTTCAATCATGAGCCTTGTTTCTTCCGGTTTCTGTTCAACTATAGAGCCTATGCGGCCCTGGCTGATTATAGAGTAGCTTTTGTTTCCGAGACCGGTGTCCATGAATATCTCCTGGACATCCTTGAGTCTGCACGGGACATTATTGAGCATGTATTCGCTTTCACCGGAGCGGTACAGGCGCCTTGTAACGGAGACCTCTTCCTCACCGGCAAATTCTCCTGGCAGCGACCCGTTCCCGTTTTCAAAGACAAGAGAGACCTCTGCCATTCCCAGGGGTTTGAACTCACCTGCACCGCTGAAGATAACATCCTCCATGCTGCGGCCACGCAGCTGCCTGGCGCTCTGTTCACCCATTGCCCACCTGATTGCATCGGCAATATTGCTTTTCCCGCAGCCGTTCGGCCCGACAACCGCACTTATACCAGCCGGAAAGGGTATATCAACCTTATCCTTGAATGACTTAAAACCCATGATAGAGAGCCTTTTTATTCTCATCAGGACCTCCTTAAAATTTTTTAGAGATATGGCTTGAAAATGAGGATGAAATTAGCATCTGGAATCAGGATTGTAAAGGGGAAAATACAATATAATGTGATGGGTCTGAATTTTCTGCCAACATATAGTATAATTTACACCCTAAATGAGAAAAACATTGACATACTTCAAATGAACTAAATAGAATGAAATAGTCGAAATAAATTTCTGTTTTGACTATATTATTTAAGTATGTAAACTGCCAGAAAAATCCCCTGGAGATCAAATTGATGAATAGAAAATCTGGAAAATGCCCTCTGATATCTTTTTTTGCGGTAACACTCTTTTTTGTTTTTTTCCCTTTTACCCTTGTTTCTGCTGAGGGTGAAAACGAGGAGACATATTCCATTGATCTGGTGCAAACCGCTGAGGTATCAAAGGAAATCGTTGATCTGGATGATAAAAAGGTGCTTACTGAGACCTATGTGGCAAAGGATGGAGACCATATCTGGCAGATACTGAGGAGCAGAGAGGTCTTTAATAAAAACAAGCTTGGAGATATCCTCTATGCCCTTAAAAAGCTTAATAAATCCCTAGATAATATGGATATGATCCACCCTGGCCAGAAGATAGTTATACCCCTGATCATCACACCTGTCGCAGGTAGAAAACCGCCTGTAAACAGCGAAGGTATAGAAACTATCTCAATTACTGATCTGGAAAACCCGGACCTTTATACTGTTATGCCTGGTGACAGCATTATCAGGATACTGGATAAAAAATACTCCATGCCTGAAAGCGAGTTTTATAATGAATACCTTGATCAGCTTAAAAAGCTCAACCCCAGTCTGACAGATCTGAATACCATATATCCGGGCCAGAAGGTCAGGCTGCCAATATATTCACCAAAGATCGTCAGGGGAAAGATCAGGGAAGGTGCCCCAAAAAAGGAGGAAGATAAAGAGGGCATAAATATGCAGAATAAAGAAATGGGGTATCACCTGGGCAGGATCTTCACCCTTATTGGGGAGGAGTGGCTTAATCAGGGAAAACACTATATCCCGATTAGAACAGGCGGCCAGATAGATCTGAACACAGAGACCTATCCGATAATCAGCCTCAGGAATGGGGATAAGATTATTGTGGATATATATTCGACACTCCCTGAAAAGATGGCCGAACTCATAACATCAAACTGGGAAAGCTATCGGATAATCCATATAGCCGACACAGATGATCTGGGAAAGGCATTGGATAAGGCAATAGCGGCAAGCAATTTTTCAAAGGTATATGGAAAGGATGAGAGCCTGGTGTTTGAGGATGGCTTCAGGCTTGAAATAACTGCGGACTGGATAATAAGGACTGTGCCAGAGGCCTCAGATGAAAAAATCAGTATAATATGCCTGAACCTTGGTGATAAAGGTCAAAAAAATATACCTGCCTCCCTTAACAGGTATCTTGAGGGGCATGGCATAAGGATTATCAACTACCCGGAGAAAGAGGCAGGCGAAGAAGAGACTCTCCCTGAAAAAAGTCCGGTTAGCCTTGGTAACAGCCTAAACAGGGTTATTGAAAAGATACTTGAACTGGCTGAACAACCCTTTTCAGGAAAGAGGGATATCCCTATCTATAGTGAAGAAGGGTCTGATTTTAACCTGACTATAAAGGCTGACTATATTTTTAACAGAAAGGGTAGAGAGCATATTATAGATATGAACGGCCTTGAAGAGGATGTTATTAAACTTTTAAAAGAGGGCGGTTTTTCTGTTCTCTCCCTTGCAGGTGAGACAGAGCTGTTAAAGGTCACAGGCAGGGTGCTTGGTTTTCTTGGTGAAGAATGGAGTGATACAGAACAGGGTTTTTATGCCCTGCCAAAAGAGGGGCAGGGTAATGTTAGGCTTATTATCCCGGGGGTCATCTACAGGGATATAAAGGGCAGAGTGAACCTGTTTACCTTTATCAGGCCGATTCGGGAGATTTCAGGGCTTCTGGCCGGAAATGTTGACAGCATCTTTATTTTTAGCAGGCCTGAAGAGGCGGGGGAAAATGAGCGCAAAGATACTGGTAATTGATGACGAAGAGAGCATAAGATTCACATTCAGGGCACACCTTACCCAGGAGGGTCATGAGGTGTTTACCTCGAATGATTATGCATCTGCCATTGAGGTCATAGAAAAAAACAACCTTGACCTGATCTTTGCAGATCTTATTCTGAAAGGTCATACTGGTATTGAGATCCTTGGAAAGGTAAAGGAGCTGGGGCTAACCTGCCCTGTGATCATGATGACAGGCAACCCCAGTATTGAGACAACAACAGAGGCGGTCAGGCTTGGGGCCTTTGATTATCTGTTAAAACCCATACACAAAGAGCCCCTTCTGCGTGCTACAAAGATAGCCCTGAGCCACAAGAACCTCTCTGACATGAAAAGGTCTGTAGAGGAGGAAAACGAGAGGATCAGAAACAACCTTGAGGCCATATTCAGGAGCGTCAATGACGGTATAATAACATTCACAAGTGACATGAAGGTGATTGATGCAAATGATGCGGTAGAAAAGATCTGCAAAATGGAACCAAAGGGGCTTATGGGGAAGAATATCTCACGGATGGAGACCCATTGCAGCAAGGCCTGCCAGAATATCCTTTCAGGGACCATAAAAAACCAGTCTACGATCCGTGAATCGCGCATAGAGTGCAGGCAGGCGGAACAGATCCATCAGGTGGTCTCCATAACCAGCTCGCCACTTATCAGCAGGAATGGTGAATCGATCGGCGCTGTAATGGTTATAAGGGATGAGACCAGGCTTAATGACCTTGAAAATGAACTGAGGGTACGGCACCAGTTTCATAATATAATAGGCAAAAGCAGCAGGATGCAGGAGATATACAGGCTCTTAATGGACCTTTCCCTTACAGATACCACGGTGCTAATTACAGGTGAAAGCGGCACAGGAAAGGAGCTTATTGCAAAGGCCCTCCATTACAGCGGGCCAAGGGCCTTTAAGCCCATGATCACTGTAAACTGCTCTGCCCTGGCAGAAACCTTGCTTGAAAGCGAGCTGTTCGGCCATGTAAAGGGGGCATTTACAGGCGCACTAAAGCACAAGGTGGGGAGGTTTCAGGCTGCTGATCATGGTACCATATTCCTGGATGAAATAGGCGATATCGCCCCAACTGTACAATTAAAGCTCCTGAGGGTAATTCAGGAAAAGGAGCTTGAACGGGTGGGTGATTCGCAGTCCATAAAGGTGGATGTAAGGATAATAACCAGCACCAATCAGCCACTTAAACAGAAGGTGGAAAGGGGTGAATTCAGGGAAGACCTCTATTACAGGCTCAAGGTTGTTGAGATAGTCCTTCCGCCTTTAAGGGAAAGACCAGAGGATATAGAGCTGCTGGTGATACACTTCTGCGGTCTCTTTAACACAAAATTCGGCAAAGGGATCGATGGTGTTACAGATGATGTCCTGGATGCCTTCATGCAATATGGATGGCCCGGAAACATCAGGGAGCTTGAACATGCAGTAGAACACGCTTTTGTGCTGTGTCACGGCAATACAATCACCATAGACCATATACCCCCTGAAATCAGAGAGCCTTATGGTTCAACAAAAGGCAGGGCAGTCAGTTACAACAAGGGAAGTTACAATTCCGGTAACCACCATAATATTATGGATGCCCTGAAAAAGGCAGAAGGGAACAGGGCAAAAGCAGCGAGGCTATTAGGCATAAGCAGGCAGACCCTCTATAGAAAAATGAGGGAAAAGGATATCCATTGACTTCTGTAACATGTAACAGTGTCATGTTACATATGTAACATAAATGATACATATGTTACATATTTTTACCTGAATTCTACATGATCTTTTCATGCTTATCCGGTTGTTTTCAATCCATGAGTTATCTGTTTTAAATAAATCTCTCAATATTACAGGCACTTTCCGTGATACACCTTTTTGAGACCCAAATATCCTGTCTAATCCATAAGATATCTTCATAGCTGGCACAGGAATTGAAGTTAACAGGAAAGATATTTTTATATTCTGATTTTATGGTGGGTGCTGTATCTCTTTTGAAGATCCACCTCATAGACCGTTGTTCTTATTGATTTTGATTTTATTTCTGAGGTTGAGATGGTTTCGGGAGGCGTTTTAACTAAGGAGTGGTTAAAGGATCATTTAGCAATTGAAGAGGCTGTATCAAAGATATCAAGGATCTTTCTCTCGTCGGACAGTGTTGAGCTTAAAGATGTCCTTACTGTTATCGGTAATGCATGTTCAGTAAGCAGGACAGGTATTTTCTGCTTCAGTGATAATTCAGACGAAATCGATGAGATTCATGAATGGTGCAGCGCATCCTTACCCTCTGGACATGAAAAGGAAGCGGATCAGCGCTTCTACAGGTGGCTCGTTGGCAGGTTAAGGCACGATAACATAGTAATGGTGCCTGATACAGCGATACTCATGGATGGAATGGAGTCCGAGGGTAGTATACTGAGCTCAAGAGGTACCAGGGCCATTCTCGCTATACCTGTTGATTCGCCAACTGACTCCTTTTTAGGTGTAATCTATTTTGAAGAGCTGGAAAAGCCGAGGGAATGGCTGGGTGAAGAGGTCCAGACCTTCCGCGTAATATCCGGCATGATCAGTAACTACTGGGAGAGGAGAAATGTCCTTGAGGCTCTGGCAAAGAGTGAGAAGAGGTATAAGGAGCTGTATGAGGAATCAAAAAAGGCGGAAGAGCTCTACAGGTCCCTTATTAACTCGTCTGCGGATGCAATTGTCATATCAGATCTAACAGGTAAAATAAACTATGTCAGCCCCTCATTTACCCACCTATTCGGCTGGGACCTTTATGAAATAAACAGTGGGGATATTCGATTTATTCCGGTGGATGAAAAACCTGACTATGACCGGATGATATCAGGCATAATAGATTCAGGCATTCCATGCCAGGACATGGAGACAAGGAGATATACAAAAGATAAGCGCATGCTCAATGTAAGCCTGAGCGCTTCAAGATATGATGACCACGAGGGAAAGCCTGCTGGGATCCTGTATCTATTGCGTGATATAAGCGAGCGAAAGCATCTGGAGGCACAGCTTATCCAGGCACAGAAGATGGAGGCCATAGGCACACTTGCGGGTGGCATTGCCCATGATTTCAATAACAGCCTCCAGGCAATATTTGCATGTACCGAGATCCTTTTACTGGGGAAAAAGGCGGGGGACCCTGATCATTCAAAACTTGTCACCATTGAAAAGGCGATACAGAGGGCAAGTAAGCTTACCAAGAGGCTTTTAATATTTGGTCGCAAGATGGATAACGAGACAATGCCCATCAACCTCAATAACGAGATAGATCAGATATCCCAGATACTCAAACGCACCATACCCAAAATGATCAGTATAAAGTTTGATCTTAATGATAAAATCGGCATGATAAACGCTGACCCGAATCAGCTTGAGCAGGTTATGATGAACCTGAGCATAAATGCCCGTGATGCCATGCCAGAAGGGGGCGAACTTACCTTCAGGACAGAGATCGCTGTCATAGAAGATGGGACAGCAGCAAAGTGCACAGGGCTGCCTGAAGGGGACTATGTGCTGCTCACCATATCAGATACCGGCACAGGCATGGAAAGCTCCACCATTGAACACATATTTGAGCCTTTTTTTACCACAAAAAAGGTGGGGGAGGGTACTGGTCTTGGGCTTTCGATGGTATATGGCATAGTTAAAAGCCATGGCGGCCATATCTCATGTAAAAGCGCCCCGGGCAAGGGTACCTCCTTTATGATTTACCTTCCTGTTATAAAGAAGAGCATGGATCTGGACAGGGTTGTAGAGGTAGAACCAATACAAAGGGGGGCAAATGAGAATATCCTCTTTGTAGATGATGATGAGACAACAAGAGAGGCTGTTGGGGAGCTTCTGAAGCAGTCAGGTTACAGTGTGTTTACCGCATCCGGCTGTGAAGAGGCAATAAAGATATATTCGGAGAACATGGAGAAGATCGATCTTGTCATATCAGACCTCATCATGCCCGGTATGGGAGGCAAAAAAATGGTTGAAACCATACTTGCAATAAACCCGCTCGCAAAAATTATTATTGCAAGCGGTTATAATGTGCAGGAGTCTGCGGTGTGTGCAAGGGAATGGGGCGCAAAGGATTTTCTAAGCAAGCCCTATGAGATAAACAGGATGTTGAAGACACTTAAGAATGTGCTTAATTAGATTTTTATATAGAGGTTTGTCTGAATGCAATAAAAAAGGCAGCATGGAGTAAGGGACATATGTCAAACGTTAGCAGATACCCTGCCTACCCGGTACCAGCCGGTGAATACAGGGTAAGTTTGAAAAAGAATGAGATACTGAATGCATACCTGGGCACCTGTGTCGGGCTTTCCCTGTGCGACAGAAAGAGAGGCGTTGGAGGGTTGATACATATCCTTTTGCCTGAGCCTGGCGGAAGCGACTACCTGGGAAGGCCGGTAAGCTATGCAGTCACAGGGCTCCCTATCTTTATCAAGGAGTTGCACAGGCTTGGCTCTGAAGTTTCAATGCTTGAGGCAACAATCGCAGGCGGCGCCCTTGTGGGAGAAATTTCACAGGCAGATGTGGAGCTTGATATAGGGGGAAGGACAGTAGAGATAACAGAAATGATCCTGCGTAATGCAGGGATAAGTGTAATAAAGAGGGAAACCGGCGGCTTTTTCAGCTGTCGTTTAAGCCTTAACCTGGATACCATGGAAAGCGCTATCCATCCTATTCATAACAGACCTGAAACAGGAGAATCAGAGATAATAAGGCCTGATATGAAGATGATCCGTGATTCAATAGAAAAAATACACTCTATCCCCCAGGTGATATTCAAGATATTAAGAATGGTGCGTGAGGGGAGATACAGCTTTAAGGAACTTGCCTCTGAGGTGAAACAGGATCAGGTAATTTCTGCAAAATTATTAAAGCTCTGTAATTCTGCTTTTTTTGGCAGGAGGATAATTGCTGACTCCATAGACAGGGTGCTGGTGATGCTTGGTGAAAAGCAGCTTATACAGACAATAATGTCAGCTGCATTTGAAGACTTTTTTTCCGGGAATATACGCGGATATTCCCAGTGCAAGGGGGGGCTCTTTAATCATGCCATTGGTACAGCCATGATCTGTGAAAACCTTGCAAAAAAGAGTGAGTGTGTTGCCCCTGATATCGCATACACCGCGGGCCTTTTGCATGATATAGGGAAGGTGGTGCTTGACCAGCATATGGGCAGGGCCTATCCCTTTTTCTACAGCAAGACCCAGCTTGAAAATGAAGAGCTTATTATGGCGGAAAGGGAGATATTCGGTATTACCCACGATGAGGCCGGGGCAATGCTTGCCCAAAAGTGGTCCCTGCCTGAAAACCTTATTGATGCAATAAAAAATCATCATAACCCTGATAAATCCGAAAAAGACAGGGTGCTTTCAAGTGTTGTATACCTTGCTGATCTCATCATGTCCAGGTTCCTTGTGGGTCAGGAGCTGGAAAGGCTTGATGCCGAACATGTTAAAAAGAGCCTCTGTAATATTGGCCTAAAAAGGATAAAGTTCCCCAGCATAATAGAGACCATTCCCCCGCATATCTTTCAGATGCCCTTTGAAAGAGAGGCACAGAGCCGGTATGTGAATTAGAAAGGGCGTATTTTCATATCAAGGAGAAAATCATGTTCAGTCTGGGTGAAATAATTGATCTTGCCATTCAGGTGGAAAAGAACGGCGAAAAGACATATCGCAAGGCGCAGAAAGAGGTGAAGGACAGAAATCTCGCATCTGTATTGGAGTGGCTTGCGGATGATGAAAAGGCCCATGAAAAGTGGTTCCATGACCTTAAAAAAGGGATTAATGAAAAGATCGAAGACGTTAGACTGGAAGAGATGGGTAAAAAGATACTCGCGAGCGTCTTAGGTGAACAGTCCTTCTCCATGGCTGATGCAGACTTTTCCAGGATCAAAGATGTGAACGCCCTCCTTGAACTCTCCCTTGAATTTGAAAAGGATACCATACTTTTTTATGAGATGATAAAGGCCTTTGTTGATGATGAAAAGGTCTCCGCAGGTCTTGATAAGATCATCCGTGAAGAAAATGCCCATGTCAAAAAGCTTGAAGAGATGATTTGATTTATTTTCCGGAGGTTGAATAATCTTAACCCATCATAATGACAAGGGGCTGAAAAAAGGGGATGGGGGATGACAAGGGGATGTCCATAAAAAAGTAAATAACTCCTGGGATGTAGTAATATTAAAGCTGTTGAATGTGAAACAAGTATTAAATTTAATAATGGTCATCATTTTTTAGGGAAGAAGTAGCAGAGCGTCAAATCAAAATGTTCCCACGGTGACTGTGGGAACAATAGAAACACAGTGCTTATATCCAGTTCTCAATGTTCAAACCTTTTACCCTTTTGAACTCTTTAACATTATTGGTAACAAGTGTAAGATTATGAGTAAGGGAAATGGATGCTATCAACATATCCATAGGCCCAATGGGGGTACCTTTCTTTTGTAGGGTAGCCCTTATCTCTGCATAGTTTCTGCAGCATCTCTCATCAAACGGTATCTGTTCAAAATGTCGGGTAAAGGCCTCTACGATTGCCAGGTTTTTATTTTTTGTTTTACTTTTTTCTGCACCGAAAAAGAGTTCAGCGACGGTTATTGAGCTTAGTTTGATATCTGTCGGAGAAAGGCTTTTCATTCTGGTAATAATATTTTCTGATGATCGATTGAGAAAGTAGATACATATGTTTGTATCAAGAAGATATGCCATTACCCTATCTCCTCTCTTTCTTCAAAGGTATCATAACCTTCTCGGATCTCTTTTATTATTTCATCCGGACCTCTGTCATCCTGCCAGCTACCTGCAAGATCAAAAAAATCTTCAGGCCACTGATCTTTAAGGGCTGTTTGAATGACGTCTGAAATCCACTTTGATTTGGATTTTCCAGATGCCTTTACAGCCTTCTCAAGCCTTTCGGATAACTTATTTTCTATATAAACAGCTAGCTGTGTCATTTTAAATACCTCCCCCAAAATAATGACACATATACTTGCACATATATATATTATTGTCAATTACAGATAGGTATAAATATCTTGTAAAAAATGGAGATGGTATGATTGTTAAGGTGACAATCGCGAGTGTGCCACCATGACTTTTGAAGGGAAACAGCTATCAAATTTAAAAATGGTCATCATTTTTAGAAGAAGACGCAGAGCGTCAAATCAAAATGTTTCCACGGTGACCATGGGAACAAGTTTTCGCTTTGAAATTGCGATAATATGAGTTGACTCGCTCATCTTATCGCGATTATTTGAGCGGATCATCGACAAGAAAGAGATAGATTTTATAGGCACTTTAGACCGGAAGCCTGTAATGACAGTAGAGGTAAAAACCGGTGACACAAAGCTTTTACCAGCCATTAATACATAAAATAGGTTGCAGCAGGCGTTAAAATCCTGTATATACCCGTTTCCTTTTGCACCCCGTGGGCATACTCCGGGGTGTTTTTTTATTTTTATTTGGGAGTAGTTAAGAATGATAAATGTAACAAACATCAGCCTTTCTTATGGGAAGAGGGTGCTGTTCAAGGAAGTAAATATTAAATTTGCGCCGGGTAACTGTTATGGCCTGATCGGCGCCAATGGTGCTGGGAAATCCACCTTTTTAAAGATCCTTTCCGGAGAGATTGAGCAGGATAAGGGAGAGGTAACAATCGGGCCAAATGAGAGGATTTCAGTGTTAAACCAGGACCAGTTTGCATTTGATAATGAGACCGTCATCAACACAGTAATAATGGGGCATAAAAGGCTTTTTACTGTAATGGCAGAGCGTGAAAGGTTGTACGCAAAACCGGAGCTGACAGATGAGGAGGGCATCCTCTGCGGTGAGCTTGAATGTGAATTTGCTGAGATGAACGGCTATGAGGCAGAGGCAGAGGCGGCAGTGCTCTTAAAGGGCTTAGGCATACCGGAAGTATTTCTTGATAAAAAAATGAAGGAGCTTATGGGTGGCGACAAGGTGCGTGTGCTGCTCGCACAGGCACTCTATGGTAATCCGGATGTGCTGCTCCTGGATGAGCCTACGAACCACCTGGACCTCAAGTCCATTGCCTGGCTTGAGGAGTTCCTGTGCCGGTTCCAGAATACTGTTATTGTTATATCCCATGACCGCCATTTTTTAAACCAGGTCTGCACACACATTGCGGATATAGACTTCGGGGCAATCAAGGTATACACAGGAAATTACGATTTCTGGTATGAGTCAAGCCAGCTTCTGCTTAAACAAAAACAGAACGAGAATAAAAAGGCCATTGAAAAGGCAGAGGACTTAAAGGAGTTTATCCGAAGGTTCAGCGCCAATGCCTCCAAGTCAAAGCAGGCCACTGCCAGGAAGAAGATCCTTGATTCGCTCACAATAGAAAATCTGCCTGTCTCATCAAGAAAATATCCCTACATCAATTTTAAACCCGAACGCCCATGTGGCAATATTATCCTTGAGATAAAGGGGCTTTCAAAGGAGATAGACGGGGAGCTGGTTTTAAACAATCTTAATCTAACTGTTAACAGAGGGGATAAGATTGCCTTTGTGGGTGCCAATAACCATGTCAAGACAACCCTTTTCCGAATACTTGCGGGTGAAATAAAACCGGACAGCGGCAGCTTTAGCTGGGGGGTTACTATCAAGACAGAATATTTTCCAATGGAAAACAGCGCCTACTTTGATAATGATTTGAACCTTGTTGACTGGCTCTGCCAGTTTCCACCATGTGACTGTGAAAGTTTTGCAAGGGGCTTTTTGGGAAGGATGCTCTTTTCCGGGGATGAACCGCTAAAGAAGACAAAGGTACTCTCAGGGGGTGAGAAGGTGCGCTGCATGCTTTCAAAGGTTATGCTCGGCGGGGCTAATGTGCTTATCCTGGATGAACCTACAAACCACCTTGATCTTGAATCACTTACAGCTCTTAACAATGGTCTCTCTGCCTTTCCGGAGGTGCTTTTGTTTTCATCGCGTGACCGACAGCTTGTCTCCACAGTTGCAAACAGGATCGTTGAGATCACCCCTGACGGGATTATTGATAACACAATGGGGTTTGAGGAATACCTTGAAAATAAGAGGGCTCTGGGAATGGATGTTCAACTGGCCGCAGCATGATGCAGATTTTTCATTTTATGACCCAGGAATACAGGTCTTGATATTAGGGGTAAATATTGGTATAAATATTTACCCTAATAACAGGAGGTAAAAAATGCCTACTCAAACAAAGCTGCAAATTGACAGTGAAGATTATGAATTCATAAAGGGGACTCATAAACAACTTAATTATAAAAGTCTTAGTGAATATATCCGGCAGGCTGTTAAAGAAAAAATAAAGGCAGATCAAAAAAGACTCAGGGAAATCAAAAGGGAAAAGGCAATGGAAGCAATAGGTGAAGGTGCCTATGAGAATCTTTTCGATTCGCTTGATGGAGAAGACTTTGAAAACAGGTGAAATATACTGGGTTAATCTTGATCCCGCATTGGGGGATGAGATAAAGAAAAGAAGGCCTGTAGTTGTCTTGAATCCGGGTCATAGTAAAAATCTCAAACTCGCTATAGTTGTCCCCATCACCGGATGGAATCGTTCATGGGATAATAATCCATTCTTTGCAGCCCTTGAACCAACCCCTGTTAATGGTTTGCAAAAGAGGTCAGCGATAGATTGTTTTCAGATAAGGGCCATAAGCCACAACCGATTTTCAGAGAGGATTGGTGAAATATCGGTTGATGATATCGGGCGGATAAAAAAGGCTGTTGCCCTTATTCTTGACATTGATCCTGAAGATTGTATTTAGAGACATAGAAAACCAAAAATACCATTCACCACGGAGAGCACAGAGGACACGGAGTGGTTTTTATATTATTTCCAGTGATCTTCATGTTCATAGTGGTTAAGCCTTTTCGTTTTAAACGATGTATTGGTATGTTCCAAGTCCCCTGGTAAACAGTGTAATTAACCCGGCCTTTGCAGGCCTTAACCTGAAGTAAAAACGGGTGTTCCTCAGATCGTTAGAATCACGATAATATGAACATCATAATAAACAGGTTTACATGATCTCCTTATTTAGATATTATAAGGCCATTATAAAATGAATTACAGGAGATTATTATGAACTATATAGCAGTTAAAGATCTCAAGAACTCCAAGTCTCTTAGGGAAAAACTTGAAAAGGAGAGGGAATTAATCCTGACAAAAGATGGTCAGCCATTTGCCCTTATGGTAGGCATAACAGCCGACAGCCTGGAGGATTCTCTAAGAGAAATTAGAAGGGCAATGTTTTCAAAGGCCATTACGAGCGGAAGAAAAAAGGCTATGAAGACAAAAATTGGGGATGAAGAAATAAATGCCCTTATCGCTGAAAGCAGAAAAAACCGAGTGAAAAGATGAAAATTGCTCTTGACACTAATGTACTTATATCTGGAATGCTTAACCCCTTCGGCCCACCAGGCAAGATAGTTGATTTTCTAAAGACGGATATATTACAGCTTGTTGTCGATGACAGAATTATTGCAGAATATATTGATGTTTTAAATAGGGATTATTTTTTAAAATACTTCAGTGAGTCTGATAGAGAAGATATAATAGATTATCTCTCAAAAAATTCATATTATTCCTCAAGTAATGTGGTTATAAAGGATATGCCTGATGAAGGTGATATGCCATTTATTGAAATGGCAATTACTGAAGGTGTGCCGCTTATAACAGGAAATATAAAACATTTTCCAGTACAGTTAAGAAAGGGGTGTATTGTTATTTCCCCTGCACAATTTCTGGAAAAGTACTTTTAAGCTATAAATACAGATCGTTTAATAACCCGAACTGCGTTTAAGGCAGACGTTCAAAAAACCTTTCAAACCTTGGTTTGTACATGTTGTTTATATCCAGGGATATGACTATTGCTGTTGCCCTGCCCACTATCAGCTTTCTGTCTACAAACCCGAAATAGCGTGAGTCTGCGCTGTTGTATCTGTTATCACCCATCATGAAATATTTTCCTTCAGGCACGGTCTTAGTCTCAAAGGAGCTCAGCACCTCCGGGTGAGACAGTATCAGCACTGGGTGTATCCTGTTATTCAGATCTTCAATTATTGTAGCTTCTTTGTATTGGTCTTTCACAAGGAAATTATAAAAATCTGTCTCTTCAGGGTATCTATAGCTAAGGGGTTTCCCGTTTATGTAAAGCTTTGAATCCTGCATGGAGATGGTGTCACCAGGTACTCCTACCACCCTTTTTACAAGTCTCTTACCATCTTCAGGTGAATAAAAGACAACAATCTCTCCTCGCTCAGGGTTCCCCCATTCTGCCAGGTGAGTGGTGGTATATGGCACCTTAAGGTCATATGCAAGTTTGTTTACAAAAATCCTGTCACCCTCAATGATTGTGGGCTTCATTGACCCGGTCGGTACCGTGTTCCAGTCTGCAAGGGAGGATTTTATAGATGTGGCAATCAGGATTGCAACCAGCAGTGAAAATATCCATCCATTTAAAAAGGTAACAACAGCCGCAGGCAGTTTGAATTTCATTGTCAAGTTCCTCTTTTTTTTAAATTTAAAGCGGGATAATAACATTTTGCCCCATCAGGTCAAGAGAACAATGTTCTATTTTATTGCATTGACTGTATTCCCCTGTAATGCTTGAATGCCGCTTTTAAAAATAAAACATGTGTAAGGTGTATTAAATGTCTTTAATAATAGGTGTCATCTCAGATACCCACGGGCTGTTAAGAGCGGAGGCTCTTAGGATACTCAATGGATGCAATGCGATCATACATGCAGGTGATGTGGGCTCGCAGGAGGTGCTTTTAGCCCTTAAAAAAATTGCACCCATCCATGTGGTAAGGGGAAATGTTGATCATGGCTCATGGGCAGAAACAATGCCGGTCACGGATATTGCGGTTATAGGGGAGAGATATTTCTACCTTGCTCATAACCGTGACAGCATAGACATTGACCCTGCTGCAGCATGTGTTGATGCGGTTATCTTTGGCCACACTCATACGCCGGAGCTTTATAAAAGGGGTAATGTAATATACATGAACCCAGGGAGCACTGGCCCGAGAAGATTCACAAAACCTGTTTCAATGGGCAGGATTATTATAAATGACAGGGGTATCTACCCTGAATTGATAAACCTTGACTAGCTGTTTTTATATCTTAAATACAGCATTATCAGGCATGGCCCATCCTTCACCAGCCGGACCGCATGTGAGCACAAAAGGGCCATTTTCAGTTACAGCCACTGTATGTTCAAAATGGGCGCTTGGCTTTCCATCCTTTGCGATGATGGTCCAGTGGTCCTTTAATACCTTTATCTCCTTTTTACCCATATTCACCATGGGTTCAATCGCAAGGGTTGCCCCTTTCTTTAATGTAAATGAGCGCTCTTTTCTGACTAAATAATTGGGTATCTGTGGATCTTCCCACATCTCACGGCCTATGCCATGCCCCACAAGCTCCCTTACAATAGAATAACCTTCTGACTCAATCTTTTTCTGTATCACATCAGCAATGGTATTCCAGTTCACACACGGTTTTATCATGGATATTGCCATGCGAAGAGAATCCTCAGTCACCTTAAGCAGTGCCATTTTTGAATCGGGTACATCTCCCACAGGTATCGTAACGGCAGAATCAGCGCAAAAACCATTGTATTTTACCCCTATGTCGATGCTCACAATATCGCCTGACCTGATTTTCCGGCCTGATGGTATGCCGTGAACCACCTCTTCATTTACTGATATGCATGCGCAGGCGGGAAAAGGCACCTTACCTGGCACACCCTTGAAAAGGGGCAGGGCGCCAAGCTCTGAGATCCTTTTTTCCACGGCTTTATCTATCTCTCCTGTGGTAACGCCATCTCTGACAACAATTTTTGCTGTCTGATGCACATCCCATAAGATCAACCCTGCATCACGCATCTTCATGATCTCATTTGATGTCTTGATAATCATCTCTGCCTTTCCCCTGCCGGTTTAATATATGGGTCGTGTCAAATTTCCGGCCCTCAAATGCAGCCTTTTAAATACAGAAATATGGGAATTATGGCAATAACATATATCCCTGACGCTCTTTTGTCTGTTGAGGGTAAAATTTAAAATAATAAGCAATCGTAATATCAATTACTTAGGATAACTTTTATAATCCAGGGTACAGGGCACCCTTTTTGCATAAAATTATATACACTCAAAACTATTATAAAAAAGAGGGATATACATATGAATAACAGGATAGCTCTATCAGGCAGCCTGAACTTTGTCACACTACCTGAGATATTCCAGATCCTTGGCAGCAATAATTCCACAGGGGTATTGAAACTTACTTCAAAATATACCCCTCATCCGGGTATCATCCATTTTTCAAAGGGTAACCCCATAAATGCGGTATATGGCTCATTAAAGGGGCCAAAGGCACTGTACGGCATGTTCGGATGGCAGGAGGGTGAGTATCTATTTTATGAAGAGGATGTCAGCCCTCTTGAGGTCACCATAACAAAGGGCAGGATGGACATAGTCCTTGAGGCATTAAAGCTGCTTGATAATGAAAAGATTAAAAAGGTTGGCCACAGCAGCAGCCTTGCCATACATGCTGGAGACAAACCTGACAGCTCCGGCATGCCGGTACTTAAAGGCCCCCTTACCGATTACCTCTATGTTGAGAGGGAGGATTTTTATAAAAAGGGCCAGCCCATTGTCAGAGAAGGAAAGCATGGTAAATGGATATGGACAGTATATGAAGGTGTTGTAAGGGTGACAAGGGATACCCCTAAAGGCCCGCTTTTGCTTGCCAGGCTTGGCGAAGGCTGTTTTATCGGCACTATCAGGGCATTACTTTATGGCGATTACGAAAGGAATGCCTCTGTTACTGCTGAGGCTGATCTCAGACTCTGCCTGCTTGATGTTGAACCCTTTTACAACGAATATTCAAAGCTATCGCCGGAATTCAGGCGTCTTCTCTTAAGCCTTGATCAGAGGCTGCGTAAACTGAACATCAGGGCAATAGAGATTTTTTCAGAAGAAAAAGATGATAAAGAGATGCTTAAGCTGGTATCAACCGGCAAGGTCTTTGAGGCAGGTGACGGGCTGTACAGGATAACAGAAGGCACGGCAGTTGTAGATATTAAGAACCCGGAAGGCAGGGATATCATGTTCAGTCTTGAGGCAAACGATGTAATCGGCAATATCCCCTTTGTTGATTTCGGGCATGAACCCAATTCCGCCATAATAATACCATCAAAGGGGCTTAAAACAGAAAAGATGGACCCCATTGAGATACAAAAGGAATATGATAAGCTTTCAAGGACATTTAAAAACCTGATCTATAATATCTGCAATTATATCAGGAACACCACAGGATATGTGGCCAGGCTCCAGGTGAAAAATCAGGGTTCTTAATTACCCTCTCCAATCAGCGGCAGCTCCTTATCCACCCTGAAAAATACAATAAACCTTGATTTATCATCATCAGTGCCTGAGTGGTGTTTCCTGCTCCTGATAGCGTTAATGAGTTGGCTGTCCTTTTCCTCCCTCAGTTTTGTGAGGTAGAGTCTTTTCCCCTTATGCCCCTCACCCTCTTCCTTAAACAGATAGGCAGCGCTGGCATTTTGCTCAATATTGTAATGGGTAAGTTTGTCTGTCATGATAAAGGCAATTTCACCATTATCCATAAAATGGGGTTTTGAATATATTGCCATGTTAACCTTACCCTTGCTGTCAGCAGTCGCAATAACCCCGGTGCCCTTTACCCCCTCAAAATATGCCTTTAATTCCATATCATACTCCTTTTTTGTTTTAGTTATTATTCTCTCTATTCAGACTGTTTTAATATTTTACAATTATAGGCACTTTTTATTATTGTGCAAATCTACCTTAATACTGTTTGAGATTGACAGGATCGTTAAAAACAGTTTATCAATGAAGGCAGGCAATGAACGGGCCTGATATCTGAATGCTTTTATCCTGAAAGGTAATTAAATGAAGCAGGTAATACTTGGAACTGCCGGCCATATTGATCACGGAAAGACCTCCCTTATCAGGGCCATTACAAATATTGATACAGACCGCCTCAAGGAGGAGAAGGCCAGGGGGATAACAATAGAGCTGGGGTTTGCCCATCTCATGCTTCCCAGCGGGCAGCTCCTGGGCATTGTTGATGTGCCGGGGCATGAAAGGTTTGTAAAACACATGGTGGCAGGCGCCACAGGGGTTGATCTTGTTGCAATGGTAATAGCCGCTGACGAGGGTATAATGCCCCAGACAAAGGAACACCTTGAGATATGCCAGCTCCTTTCTGTTAAGCACGGTCTTGTAGTCCTTACAAAGCGCGACATGGTTGATGATGAGTGGGCAGGGCTAGTAAGGGAGGATGTTACACAGTATCTGAAGGGCACCTTTCTTGAAAATGCCCCCATACTGGAGGTCTCCTCAGTTACAGGTCTTGGTATAGAGTCGCTTATTCAGACGATCGACAGGATGGTCGCCGGGATACCTGAGAGAAACAGCGGCAATTTTTTCAGGCTCCCAGTTGACCGTGTCTTTACCATGAAGGGTTTCGGCACGGTTGTAACCGGCACCACAGCATCAGGGAGTATCAGTGTGGGTGATGAGGTGACCATCTATCCACAGGAGCTAACCAGCAGGATACGCGGCATACAGGTGCACAATAAAGATGCAGAAAATGTGAGTGCAGGATTAAGGACCGCCATTAATATACAGGGCATGGAAAAGGCGCAGATAGAGAGGGGCAATATCCTTGCTGCAAAGGATACCCTGAAGCCCACATTTATGATCGATGTGGAGCTCGATCTTTTGGCATCATCACCCAGGCCACTCAAAAACAGGGCAAAGGCGCGCTTTCATGCGGGCACAGCGGAGATTATCTCAACGGTCATACTGCTTGACAGGGATGTATTAAACCAGGGTGAGAGATGTTTTGCCCAGATCAGGCTTGATGAACCTGTTACTGTTCTGAGGGGTGACAGGTATATTATAAGGAGCTATTCGCCTGTAAGGACAATAGGCGGAGGCAGGGTCCTTAACCCTCTTCCCCTTAAAAAGAAGCGGTTTTCAGAGGGGGTGCTTGCTGATCTTGAACTCTTAAACAGCGGCGATCCCCTTGTTCAGATAGAGCAGTTTGTGAAAATGGGCCGCTATACAGGCAAGGATGCAAAGGAGATCCAGTTCCTGGCAAATCTCGGGAAAAAAAAGGTGGATGAGGCGCTAAAGGTATTATCTGCCCAGAAAAGGATCATCCAGTATAGTAAAGAAAGCGGTCTTTTTATACATGAAGAGTTTCTCGGGGATGCGACAAAGGATTTTCTGACCATACTGTCTGAATACCATGAGCGTAACCCACTCAAGGCAGGCATATTAAAAGAGGAGTTGAGGTCAAGGACAGAAGGTACAACCAATCCCAGGCTTTTTAATTTTATTGTTGCCCAGCAGAGCGGGCTTGGCGCTGTTGTTATAGAGAATGAGCTTCTTCGCCTGAATGATCACAGGGTGACACTGGCAAACGACCAGAAGGAGATCAGGGAACGCATAGAGGGTATCTATCTCAGGGCAAAATTGCAGCCTCCATACTTCAAGGAGGTCAACAGCGAATTCCCGGGTGCAAAGGGCTCTGACATACTCGGGATACTCCTGAAGGAAGGTATCCTTATAAAGGTTAAGGAAGATCTCTATTTTCACAAAAAGGCTATTGATGAGCTTAAGGAAAGGCTTATCGCATTCTTAAAGAAAAACAACGAGATAAACCCCACCCAGTTTAAGGATATGACCGGTACATCAAGGAAGTACAGCATACCGCTGATAGAATATTTTGACCATGAACAGTTGACCGTACGTGTTGGCGATAACAGGATTTTAAGAAAGAAGATATGAGAGATATATATAATAAATTATCGGAACTGATTGAAAAAAACACCCTTTGCGTGCTTGCAACAATAGTGACACAGTCAGGCTCTTCACCAAGGGGGCCGGGTACAAAGATGCTCATGCTCAAGGACGGCTCATTTGTGGGCACCATCGGAGGAGGCAAGCTGGAGAAAGCGGTGCTTGACGCAGGTGAAGGGGTCTTTGCATCCCTTACCCCTGTCATGCTGCTTTACAGGATGCAGGGAGAGGATGTGGATGCAAATGAGATGATATGTGGCGGCAATGCAAGGATTTTTGTTGAGCCGGTATTCCCTGGGAGCCCGGATTATCAAAATATTATCAGGGAGATCCATGAACTAAACAAAAGGGGCGGTTCAGCCCTGACAGCCACTGTCCTTGATCCGGGCATGTGGAAAAAAGGCCTTGCACCCAGGATGTTTATGAAGGCTGATGGTAAAAAGGCAGGCTCTTTAAACAGCATAGATGGGGCAGAAGAGATTATACAGTTAAATATGAAGGAGATGATAGCAAAGAGGGTTCCTCAGGTGATGGGTTTTAAGGGCAATGATGGCAGCACTATAGATGTGCTGATTGAACCTGTTATTTCTGAACCAGTTCTCTATATCTTTGGCGGTGGGCATGTATCAAAACAGATAGGCCCGATAGCAGATCTTGTGGGGTTTTCCGTGGTGGTAATAGATGACCGTGAAGAGTTTTCAATGGCTCAAAACTTCCCATATGCAAAGGAGGTTATCACCTGCCCGTTTGAAAATGTAATGGAGAGGCTGCCGATAAACGAATCATCCTATCTTGTTATTGTAACCCGCGGCCATTCCCATGATAAGACTGTTCTTGAACAGGCCCTTTCAACCCCGGCAAAATATATTGGCATGATAGGGAGCAAAAGAAAGGTGAAAATCACATTTGATAATCTTTTTGCTGAAGGCTTTACACGTGAAGAAATTGACAGGGTATATTCTCCAATAGGTGAAGAGATAGGGGCTGAGACCCCTGAAGAGATAGCGGTAAGCGTAGTGGCTCAGCTTATCAAGGTAAGGGCTGCAGGGTAGAAGGATACCATGATGAAGATGCACAGCCATGATTTTATTGAATCATACGACGGGTTGGTGGGGTACGGCTATGACCGCAAAACCAATGAGAATACCCTTGCCTGTTACATGCAGAAATTTTCAGATGATGAGCTTATCGGGCTTGTTACTTGCAGGATGACAGATGATGAAATGGAGGCCCTTTTTGACCTTGTCTCAGGGCTTCTTGCAAAACACTTAAGCAAAGAAGAATACCACAGGCTATTTTTGAAGGAATAAACTCACCCTGTTTTAATCCATTGCAAGACCCCTGATCTTTGCCTCTTCCGCCTCCTCGACTATCTCAAATTCTACAAGAGAGTGACCCCTTAAAAAGCGACCCTCCTGTGGTGTGATGCCCTTTATCACTGTTACAAGTTCCTGGTATGGATATAGATCATCTGTTGAGTAGTATTTCATATTGTATTTATTGTTGATCTTTATGTAGGAGAGAAACCTTGATCTTCCCCTGACCAGGATAGACATTGAGTTCCTGTTTACCTGCCATATCCTGAATTGATATATCAGCCCCACCCTTACCGGGACCTCTACACAATAGTACTGATCAAGCTCCCTGTTAAAATCCAGGATAGATATTTCAAAAGGATTGTTTTTCAGTGCATGTTCGTACATATTGCCCCCCTTTTGACTTTATAACAAATTGAAGATATTGGTATTAAATTAGATATAATTATATATAAATAATAATATTAGTCAAATATTTTTTAGCTTATAAAAAATAAAATATATAATTAAATCTAAATATTAATAACTTTTTATATATGTTCATATTTATCCAAAAACGGTTTGCGCAGCCACATGGTGAAGAGCTGTCTGGGGTTGGTTGCAAGGTCCAGGGCTCAAGGCGCAAGGAGGAAAATTTACCGCCATTTTTATGACATCAGGCCATTTTATTGGACTTAAAAACAGCCCGGTTTTATTGGGAATCCTGTAATACAGGCATGTTAAAGCCCATTATACCTTTGGCACAATTCCTGCTAAGTATTTGTATGATGTATTGTTTATCAAGACCTTTTTTGATCTAACAGAAAGGGTACAGTCGGAGAAAGATATGAAGGTTGAATGTTCATCATGCAAGGTGCAGTTTAATTTACCTGATGAAAGACTGCCAAAGGGGAAAAAGATTGCCTTTCCCTGTCCGAGATGCAAGGGGATTATTGAACTGGATCTGAGTGCCCCGGATGAATCAGGCTCCGCCGGAACAGATGCCAGTCAGCAGGACTTTCTGAAGGGTGAGGCACTTAAGAAGAAGATATTGCGAAGTGTGAAAGATCTTCCCCCAATGCCCCAGACTGTTATCAAGGCAAGGGAGATCATGGCAGACCCCAACTCTGACTTTAAGTCACTGGCCAGGATATTTGAGACTGACCAGGCAATTGCTACAAAGGTGCTTAAACTTGCCAATTCACCCTATTACGGGCTTGGCGGCAGGGTATCCTCTATCCAGCATGCCTCTGTTGTCCTTGGCCAAAAGACCCTCGGGGAGTTGATTACCATGGGCGGCACCGCAAGTCTTTTATCTAAAAGCCTGGAGGGGTACGGCCTTGATGCAGGGGCCTTATGGAAGCATTCACTTGCAGTTGCCTTTGGCGCCAAGATGCTAGCTGAGCTTAAACAGCCCGCGCTCGCAAATGATGCATTTACCGCAGGCCTGATACATGATGCAGGCAAGCTTATACTGGATAAATATATTGCCGAGCGGTGGCAGCTTATTGAGGCCTTTATGGGGGAAGAGGGGGCTACATTTCTTGATGCGGAAAAATCCATACTTGAACTGGATCACTCAGAGGCAGCCTTTGAGGTATGCGGGGCATGGAACATCCCAAAGGCACTCACGATTGCAATAAGATATCATCACAATCCGACAAAATCACATGATAATATGCTCGCCTATATCATTCATGTTGCAGATGCAATAGCAATGATGACAGGCCTGGGTATTGGCATTGACAGCACCTTTTATGTTATGGATGAAAAGGCCCTTGGATTTGTAGGCATTAACGAAGCTGATATTAACAGGATAATGGCGCAGATTATTGAATCGGTTAAAAAGATATCGGAATAAACCTTAATTGTGTTTTGTTACACACATGGATATGAGCAAATGAGAGATGCACTGCAAATGGCTTTAATCAGGTTACAGGGATATTTTTATGGGTAAGATTAACGAACAGCATCTTCTTGATGAAATCCGATATGATATAGAGCATAAGGATATTATAAAGGCCAGACTTGTTCTTGCTGAGCTTGACAGTGTCGGGCTGGAAACACAGAAAAAGGCTCTATTTGAGGTCAGCCGCGCAGAAGATCAATTATGCATACCCCTGCTTGCCGGTGTTATTGGCAATAATATGGCCATTGTGGATACCTTTCCCCAGATAAAGGAGACAATGGTCTCAAAGATACTGGACAACCCTGATGTGCTTCTGGAGCTACTGTCCGGCAGGGGAGACACTATATCCAGGATGATACTTATTGAGACAGCCGGCGAGATCCAGCTTAATAATGCAGCCGAGATTCTCCTCAATATACTTCAACAGGAGAATGATCCGATTCTAATAAGCGCTGCTGTTACATCCTTAGGCATGCTCGGGGAACCTTTGGCAGTGGAGGCCATAAGCGAGTTTCTTTACTCTAACTCAAGGGATCTTGTTATCTGTTCCGTAAATGCATTGGGGCAGATCGGAAACGGGGCCGCAGTAAACAAGCTTTATGACAGGCTTGGCGGGGAGACCGATCTTGACATGCTTATACTTGATACGATAGCAGGGCTGCAGATCAATGAGGCGTATGAAAGGCTTAATGATATATTGAGCTCGGAGTTTGTCCACCTGAGAACCGCTGCAAAGAAAAAGCTCGTTGAGATAGGCTCCATGAGCGTAAGGTATATGATTAAAAACCTTTCCCAGAAGGATAAGGACATTATAATCCATTCACTTAATGTGCTTGGAGACCTTGGGGACAGTTCAGCCATACCACCGATCAGGAAGCTTCTTTTTTCTCATCCTGATGACCCTAATGTTCGGTTTGCCGCTTACGAGGCGCTGGGCAGGCTTCCGCTTGATAAGGGTGCCTTTACTCTTGCTTCAGGCCTTGAGGACAAGGTGGATAATGTAAGGTCAGCAGCAGCAAGGGCCATAGAACGTAACTACAATACCGTACTCTCGGGCGGTATTAAAAATATGATCAGGTCAGGTGATGTGCATGCGCTCAATATCATAACGACGATAATTGATGCACAGTGTGAAAATATCTTCATAGACCTCATAGAGGACGATGCCTTTAAAAACCCTGCAATACAGTATCTGATAAAAAAGGCACACCCTGATGTAAAGGCCGGTTTCTACAGGCTTCTAAAGGATTCAGGGTATGATGAGCTGGCAGAGAAGATCGCCTCTGAAAAGGAAAAGAGGGCCAAGGGCAAGCTCAAGGTGTTTGCTGTGGATGATTCAAGAATGGTCCTTAATATATACAGATCTGTGCTCCATAACCTGGGGTGCGATTCGCTCCTGTTTGAGTTCCCGGCAAGGGCAATAGAATCAGTGAAAAAGGAAAAACCGGATATCATCCTGACAGACCTTAATATGCCTGATATATCGGGTGTTGAGCTCACTAAAGAGATACGAAAAATCTTCAGCAGGGAGCGTATGCCTATAGTAATGGTTACAACCCAGGATGAAAGCAAGGATTATGAAGAGGCATACAAGGCTGGTATAAATGATATATTGAGAAAGCCCTTCACTGAAACCATGGTCAAAGATATCCTTAAAAAGATGACAGGGTACGTGAAGCAGTAATCTTCTCAACTTACCGGCCTTACCGGGACATACTGGATCTTGAACTGAACAGGGGTAACCTTTTTAAGTCCGATCCTTGTCAGGTAGGTATAGGAACCCTTCAGGTCAAGGGTTATTTTTGATTCTTGCGCCTCATTGTGATATTCAAAATCCTTGAAAACGCGGTGTGTGCGATACCCCCTTACTGCCCTTTTTTTTACCATTTTAGGGTAGATCATGGCAACCTTGATCTCTGTCCCTGGTTTGGGCTCAATAGGCAGGTGTATGCTGAAATTGCCAAATCCTGCCATCTCCTGCATCTTTAAGGTCTTGTATATTGTATGCCACTTTTCTTCGGACATGGGCGTTAAAAAGGCCTCTGATATCCTCACATAATCCTCAAGGTAAAAGATGCCAAAGGGCTTATCCTCTGAAATGCTGCGTATGTAGACATCCGTTTTTTTAAACGATGGCCTTAGTTCCTCGGGGATTATCTCATTCATGAAGTTCCCGTCTATAACAATACCGCTTGGCCTTGCCATATCCATGAGGCGAGATGCCAGGTTTAAAAGATGCCCGGAGTAATCTATGATCTCATCACCAGCGTATAGGCAGCAGGCAGTGCCCCTTGCAATTCCGAATCCTATATTTTCAGGGGTTTTGAAATTGATCATGGGGTCACCTGCGCATATCTCGGGGAACTCTACCAGGCACTGGAGACAGCTGTTTATAACATAATTGGCCCTTTCCTTTAAGTTTGCCTCTGAATAAGGAAAGGTCATTAAAACACCGTCACCCTTTGTCTTGAAAAATCCGGCATCCTTAAAGTAGTCATCTATGAGCCTCATATAAAATCTTTTGATGAACATGCCGATATCGGTGGATTCATGGTGTTTGCTGAAGGAGGAAAAACCGCGCACATCCGCTACAACAGTGATTACGAATTCGGATCTTCCCTGTGCCTCTGCCAGCAGGTCTCTTAAGGCCATCTATGCCCCCCTGGTTGATCTATAGATTAATATCTTTCTGTCATTTTTATTTGAACAGGTCAAACTTTTTCATAATGATTCTTTTTATCGGGCCAGGGTCAAGTTGAGGCTTGATTTAAATCAGCCTATTGTGTCATTATTAGATTTCAATCAGAAATAAAACCTTTTTTGATGGGCGCTGATTAAAATAATAATTTGCAATTAGGAGTAAATCATGTCTGAAGAAATATTAAAGACGCCTACAAATTTTATAAGGGAGGCGATAAAGGAAGATACTGAGAGTAACAGGTTTAATGGACGCGTCCACACACGCTTTCCTCCTGAGCCGAACGGGTTTCTTCATATAGGGCACGCAAAGGGCATATGTATCAGCTACGGCCTGGCAGAGGAATTCGGTGGCAAGTACAACCTAAGGTTTGACGATACCAACCCTGTTAAGGAAGAGGAGAGATATGTTGAGAGCCAGATGACAGACATACACTGGCTTGGTTTTGACTGGGGCGATAACCTCTTTTATGCATCCAATTATTTTGATCAGCTTTACGAATGGGCCGTAAAACTTATTAAAGAGGGCAAGGCATATGTTGATGATCTCTCACCTGAAGAGATACGCAAATACAGGGGTACACTTACTGAGCCCGGTAAAAACAGCCCTTATAGAGACCGCACGGTTGAAGAAAACCTTGATCTTTTTACACGAATGAGAAACGGGGAGTTCAAGGAGGGTGAACGGGTGCTCAGGGCAAAGATAGATATGGCATCAGGCAATATCAATCTCCGTGACCCTGTAATGTACAGGATACTCTATTCAACCCATCACCGCACAGGCGACAAGTGGTGCATATACCCCATGTATGACTGGACACATGGCCAGTCCGATTCAATAGAGGGGATTACCCACTCCATATGCGACCTTAATTACGAAGATCACAGGCCTCTTTATGACTGGTTCCTTGACCAGCTATCGATTTACCACCCGCGTCAGATCGAATATGCCAGGCTTAATCTGACTTATACGGTTCTGAGTAAACGGTGGCTATTACAGCTAGTTAATGAGGGCTATGTAAGCGGGTGGGATGATCCCAGGATGCCAACCCTTTCGGGTTTGAGGCGAAGGGGTTACACAGCGCAGTCCATAAAGAATTTCTGCGAGCGGATAGGTGTGGCCAAGAGGGAGAGCATGATAGATATTGCCCTTCTTGAACACTGCATAAGGGAAGAACTTAATAAAAAGGCCCCCAGGGTGATGGGTGTTTTGCGTCCGTTAAAGGTTATAATTGATAATTATCCTGAAGATAAAACAGAGGAACTTGAGGCGGTCAATAACCCTGAAGATCCATCAATGGGTACAAGGAAGGTACCCTTTTCAAAGGTGCTCTATATTGAAAAAGAGGATTTTATGGAAGAACCTCCGAAAAAATATTTCAGGCTTGCTCCTGGACGGGAGGTAAGGCTGCGTTATGCCTATTTTATAACCTGCACCGGTGTTGTAAAAGACCCTGATACAGGGGAGGTCATTGAACTTCACTGCACCTATGACCCTGCTACAAAGGGAGGGGATGCCCCTGATGGAAGAAAGGTAAAGGCCACAATCCACTGGGTCTCTGCTGCACATGCTATAGAGGCAAGAGTAAGGCTCTATGACCACCTTTTTTCAAAAGAAAACCCAATGGATGTCCCTGAAGGTCATGATTTCAAGGAGTTTCTGAATCCGGCCAGCCTTGAGGAGCTTGCTCCGTGCAGGCTTGAACCCAGTCTTAAGGATGCTGAGGCAGGCGCAGGCTTTCAGTTTGAGAGGCTCGGCTATTTCTGTGTTGATAAGGATTCCACACCTGAAAGGGTACTCTTTAACCGGACAGTCACCCTCAAGGATACCTGGGAAAAGGTTCAGAAGTCACAGAACATATGATCGGATATTGATAATAACATGGGAAATAATAAAAGAGATAGAAGTACAGGTACATATGAGGCTATATCAGAAGAGAGGGTGTTGAGATACAGTAATCTGTGGCGTGCAATAGCATATCTCATTATCATCTCTATTATAGTCCTTTCACTTATCCCGAACCCGGATGAGGTTACCCCCTTTTCCGCATCTGATAAGGTGCTGCATACAATAGCATATGCAGTATGCATGTTTTGGTTCGGGCTCTGTTACGGGCGTGACAAGCTTTATATTATAGGCTTAATCCTTATCGTACTCGGGATTGTGATCGAGATTATACAGGGGCAGACAGGTTACAGGGATATGAGCCTTTATGATATATTCGCCAATATTGCAGGGGTATTAATCGGGTTTTTGCTCTCTTTTTCAAGGCTTTCATGGACGCTTCATTATTTTGAAAAACTGCTTTTTCGATAAGGAGCAATGAATATGGGGTTTGCAGCTGTTATCAGGTTTTTGAAGGAGGATCTCTGGAGTTTACGGCCAAAGGATATCTCTTCCACAAAATTTTTTATTATCAGAACCTTAAAAATCATAGTGCTTGCCTATAAAGGGTTTAATGAGGACAGGTGCAGCTTAAGGGCAAAGGCCCTCACCTTTTATTCCATGATGTCTGTTGTCCCGCTACTTGCCCTTGCATTCGGTATCTCCAAGGGGTTTGGTATGCAGGAGGTGCTTGAAAAAGAGATCATTGAAAAAATGAAGGGGCAGGAGGAGGTTCTTAAATTCATCATAGGGTTTGCAGACAGGATGCTTGAGCAGGTAAAGGGTGGCATTATCGCTGGCATAGGTATTTTGTTTTTGTTGTATACTGTATTCAATCTCTTAAAAAACATAGAGGAATCATTCAATGATATATGGGGGGTGCCCCATTCAAGGTCATTCAGCCGCAGGCTCAGTGATTATCTCTCTGTCCTTTTTATAGCTCCAATCCTCTTTATCGTGAGCAGCAGCACTACAGTATTTATCAAGACTCAGGTAACTCTCATTACTGAAAAGATCACCCTGCTGGGGTCTATAAGCCCCCTGATCTTTTTTTCATTTAAAATAGTGCCCTTTTTTGTAATATGGCTCCTCCTTACATTTCTCTATAGCTATATGCCCAATACAAGGGTGAGGTATAAATCAGGGGTGATTGGCGGGGTTGCAGCAGGTACCATGTATGGATTCTGGCAGGTTATTTATATTTCTATGCAGATAGGGGCTGCAAAGTACGGGGCGATCTATGGCAGTTTTGCTGTTATACCACTCTTCATGATATGGCTCCAGGTAAGCTGGCTTATCGTGCTTTTTGGCGCGGAGATTGCCTTTGCTCACCAGAATGTAGATAAATATGAGATGGAGGCCATATCTGAGAATGTGAGCATTGCATTAAAAATGGTGCTGGCTATACGAATCGCCGGGATGTGTGTCCAGAATTTTGTAAAAGGTGAGAGCCCCTTATCAGGAAAACAGATATCCGATGCACTTGAGCTCCCTGTAAGGCTTACAAACAGGCTGCTGTCCGATCTGGTAGAGTGTAATGTGCTTTCCGAAACAAAGGGTAAGGATGAAAAGCTGACCTATTATCAGCCTGCAAGGGACGTAGGGGGGCTTACAATCCATGATGTAATTGCGGCACTTGAAAGGCTTGGGGATAACAGCATCATCTATGCTGATTCTGATGAGCTGGAAAAGATTAAGGAGTATTACGCTGAGCTTGACAGTATCACCGCAAAGTCCGGAGCAAACATATTGCTTAAGGATATATGATATTTTTCAGGGTGCCCTGCTGTTAGATGGTGTTATGGCGGAAGCAGTCCACAATAAAATACTACTGCATAATCCCGGACAATTATGTTGACACAGAATGCTATCCTTAATAAATTAAGTTATCATTAAGCTAAACCATTTAAAATAATCTTTTTATGTGCAGCCATTATTAATAAGAGATAAAACCAATGTTCAAAAAAATAATTGTACTTTGTCTTTTTATAGTTTTTTGCATCCCTGCCCATTCAAAATCCGATGAAACCTGTGATCGCGCCTGTCTTGAAAAATGGGTGGACAGATACCTTGTTGCCATGCGGGATCAGGATACAAATCCTGATATGTTCGCGCCTGATCTGAAATTTACAGAAGACGGGGTGCGGTTGCCATTTGGAAATGAAGGGCTCTGGTACAGCATGAGCGGTATCGGCAATTATAAATTCTATGTGCCTGATGTGGAGGCTCAGCAGGTGGCTTTCTTGGGTACTGTGCGTGAAAAGGGTGTGCGAGGAGGCGACGAATCTTTATCAGCCATTGCCCTGCGTCTTAAGATAAGCAATAACCGCATCACTGAAATAGAGCAGATCGTGGTCAGGCCGGACAGCGTTAATAGCAGTAATAATGACTTTCCGCCAACAGGCCCGGCTGTTGAGGCAATGGGGGCGCCACACCCGATTTTTAAAGAAACCATACCGGAAGATAAACGCATGAGCAGGAAAGAGCTTATAAAAACCGCAAACTATTATTTTACCGGGCTCGAAAATAACGATGGAAAGGGTTATTACCCATTTACAGATGACTGTGTCCGGTTTGAGAATGGGGTGGATGTACTCTTAAATACAAACAAGGAGACAGGTGAGAAGAGCCGCACTGCCTGTAAAAAGCAGTTTGAAGAGGGGGTAAAGGGTATAGTTACACGCATTCGCGACCGCCGTTTTGTGGCAGTGGACAGGGAAAAGGGTATAGTCTTTGCCTTTGGATTCTTTGATCATGATTTCATCCACTGGACGTGGCAGCTTGCAGAATTGTTCAAGATAGAAAACGGCCAGATCCGCCGCATTGAGGCCATATTCCACAGGGCGCCATACGGAATGAATTCGGGCTGGAGCACCTTTGAGAAGGGCATTTCAAGTGAGATACAGGATAATTAAACTTCATTTATTCAAGATTGGTATTACTGTGTTGATTTGAAAAACTGAGAACTCTAATTTGGAGATACCATGACAGAAAAACCAACCTGTGAAGAATTGGAAAAGAGGGTCAGGGATTTAGAAGAGGAAGTTTTAAGGTGCAGACAAACGATTGAGGCCCTGACCGAGAAAGAGGCCAGGCTCAGCAAAATGGCCAACCAGGTCCCTGAGATGTTATTCCAGTTTGTGGCACACAGTGATGGTTCATTTTCAGTCCCCTACTTTAATGATCAGTTATACCAATATACCGGTTATAAACCTGAAGAGCTCATGAAAAGCCCGGCTATTATGGGTAAGAGTATCCATTCGGACGACATCGAACTTGTAAGATCAAAAATTGAGGAGTCCCTGAAAACCCTGAATGAATTGTCATTGGATTGGAGGCTTATAGGCCCTGATAACGGGGTAAGATGGATTCAGTCAAAAGCAATACCTCAATTGATGGAAAATGGGGATGTACACTGGGACGGGATATCAGTTGATATCACCGAGCGAAAACTGGCAGAGGAGGCGGTTCGGGAGAGCCAGCGCAAGTACCATGCATTATTTGATAAGATGCTTGATGGATGTTCACTTCATGAGATTATTTGTGATGAAAATGGCAAGCCTGTCAATTATCGTTTTATTGATGTAAACCCTGCCTTTAATAAATTAACAGGGTACAGGGACAAAGATATCATTGGTAAAACAGTACTGGAACTAATCCCAAACACAGACCCCTTTTTGATCGAGACCTTTGGCAAGGTTGCCCTGACAGGGGAGCCTGTCTCTTTCGAATATTATGCCAAAGATACAGGTCAACACCATGTGATTTCAGCTTATCAGCCGGAAGAAAGGCAATTTGCCACTATATTTCAGGATGTCACTGAACGAAAAAAGGTGCAGGAGGAGCTTGAACAGTCTCAGGAATATTTAAAAGCCATCATGAAAAATACAAGTGACTATATAGTTATCAGGGATAAGGATGGCTTTCCGGCGCTGTTTAATTCATCCGCTGAAAGGATAGCAAAAAAAGCACTTGGGATAGATTTAAATGCGACCATGAAACCTCATAAATTTTTAGCAGATAAAAAAGAGGTTGCCCTGTTGGATAACCTTCATAAAAGGGCATTAAATGGTGAAGAATTTAAAATAGAATATTCATATCCTATTACCGACGATGATCTCAGACATTTTGAAATCACTTATAATCCTATACTGCAGGATGGCAAAGTCAACGGATTTATACAGGTTGCAAGGGACATAACCGAACGCAGAAAAATGGAAGAGATACTTAAAAAATCACATGACGAATTAGAAAAGCGTGTAAAAGAGCGGACTAAAGAGCTGCGAAAATCCAATGAGGCCCTTCAGGAAAAAACCCTTGATCTGCAGGAGGTAAACACAGCGCTCAAGGTGCTCCTTGAAAGAAGGGATAAGGATAAAGAGGATATTGGGCAGAATGTTATTCTCAATGTTAAGGAGTTGATGGTTCCCTATATCACTAAGCTTAAAAAAGGGACCCTTACCGAACGTCAGCAAAGTTATCTGGAACTTTTAGAGACCGGCCTGCAGCAGATTATTTCTCCTTTTTCTCAGAGACTTTCCTCGAGATATTTGAGTATCACCCCTGGAGAAATGCAGGTGGCCAATCTTCTAAAGGAAGGGAAAACCTCCAAGGAGATAGCTGAAATCCTTAACTCAACAGAGAGGGCGGTTGTTGCGCACCGGTCGAATCTCAGAAAAAAACTGGGCCTTAAGAAAAAAAATAATCTTAGGACCTACCTGTTATCGCTTCAGTAATCCCTATATTTTAAGTACAGTTTTTTACTGTAAATAATCTGTAAAAAAATTGATGTGTACAGATGCGGTTTTCTGCATTAAAATAGCAGTAAATTCTGGCGCCTGATACAGCGATATATGTAATGGAGGCCGGTCGAGTTCTTCGGATGGGGTTTTTAAAGTGATTTGGTAAAATCAAACCTGTTTGAAAAGGAGGAATATCAAAATGACATACAAGACAAAAGAATCAGAAAATAAAAGTAATATCGTGTTCCACAGCATTTTTCGTGTTTCTATTTTTGTATTTTCATTTCTATTTCTCTATCCCCTGTTACCAGGGTCATTGGATTTAAGAGCACAGGAGGGTACCGATCAAACTAAAGCTGATTTTCTTTTCCAGAAACCAAGGGCCTTTTTTGGATTGCGGCTGGGCGCATTTTTCCCTGGTACGGATAGCGGTGTTTTTGATATGATTACAAAGGAGCTTACACTTGAAAAGGGTGATTTTGATACCTGGGATTTTGGTGTTGACCTGGGTTTCAGTATTCATGAAAGGTTCGATCTGGTTTTTAGCCTTGATATATCAGAGCAGACAAAAAGTTCTGAATTCAGAGACTATGTTGATGATCATGGGTTTCCTATTACTCAGAGCACAAAATTTTCTCAAACACCCATAACAGCAGGCATCAGGTATTTACTTGTCCCCAGGGGACGCCAGATTGGACAGTATACCTGGATTCCATCCCGTATTGTTCCATACTTAAGTGCCGGAGCAGGCATCCTGAATTATAAATTTGAGCAGGCCGGTGATTTTATTGATTACTCAACAATGGAGATATTTCCTGCTGTCCTGAAATCTTCCGATAATGTGTGGGTCATGTACCTGGGCTGCGGTGTGGATTACAATATCTATAAGTCTCTCTACTTGACACTGGATTTCAGGTATTCATGGGCGGATGACACAATGAGTGGAGATTTTACAGGATTTGATCCTATTGACCTGGACGGGATTCGTTTTACAACCGGCATTCAGTGGCATTTTTAATGGAGGTATATTATGTACTCGATAAAAAACCATTTAATAAAAGGGTGCCAAACAGAAAATTCCATACAATGGAAAAATCCTGCAAGGTCAATTGTGAATACCATCTTATACTGCCTGTTTTTGTTTGGAGTTGTTCTAATGCTATTGATATCTGCACCGGTTGCGATCAGTGCATCAGAACAGCTTGATCCTGCAGGCTACGAAAAACTCGATACACGGCTTTTGCCCTGGATCGGGTCATGGGGTCTGCTTTCCAGCGGGGCCAGCACAGACCAGAACGAACTGGTACAGGAATTTTTATTGACTATAGGCCCTGGTGACAGTGAAAACTCCCTGACCATGAAAGGGTACAGGGATGGAAAGCTCTCAGCAGAGGAAAAAATAATAGTTGATGGGCTTCGTCATCAAATTACAGAGGACCAATGTACGGGCTGGTATCAGTACTCATGGTCTGAAAACGGAAGACGTCTGCTGTTTAACAGTGAATCGAACTGCCAGAATGACCCGACCCGCAAGATATCAGGGATGTCAATTTTTGATGAAAAGGGACAGTGGCTGGACATCCAGTTGTTGCATAATGGAGAGGATTTAGTTACCAATACAAGAAAATACCGCAATGTTGACAGCGATTCTGTAATCCCGGGTGCAAATGCGCTGAACCGCATCAGCTCTGCCAGGAGCGCTGCAGGAAAAAGCTTTTCTATCGAAGAGATTATCGAACTCAGCCGCAAGGTTGAATCCGAGGTGCTGGAGGCTGCGCTGTTAGAGACCGGTAAACCCTTTCCCATCAATTCAAAAAAAATTGCAGAGTTGGCAGATCTAAAGGTACCATCACGGGTGATTGATATTATGGTGGCCCTTTCATTCCCAGATAAATTCAATTTGCAGGGTAAGGCAATGTCACAGGCTCAGGGAACAGAGGTTAAACCATATTATTATTTCCCCGGACCCTATAATTACTGCACCCATAACTACAGGTACTTTCCCTGGCATTGGGCTCCATATGACTGTTACCCTTATGGGTATTCATACCTGGGCTGGTATTCCGGCTATGGATGGTACTATCCGCTTTGGACATGGCCCCCCTATTACTATGACGGCGGGGGTGGTGGCGGCGGAGGTGGAGGGGTAGAACATGGAAGGTTAATAAACGGGCAGGGATATACCAGGGGCAATTTAGGGTCAACACCCCGCTATGCCGTTCCTAGAAATGCGCCAACAGGGCAAAACTATCAGCCGATCACTGTGAATCCCTCATCCGGCTCCTCAGGCAGCTATGCCGTTCCTAAAAATGCACCAGTAAGGCAAAACTATCAGCCGAGTCCTGCATATCGCTCATCCGCGCCTTCAAACGTCTCAAGCAGCTCTTCAAGCAGTTCGCGAATTGAGACTTACAGTCCAGGCCCAAGTGCTTCTCCGAGCGGGTACAGCAGGGGTAACAGGTAAAGAAGATAGTTGATTTTCTAATCACAACAGGATGTTCATGCGGAGGGCGCATGAACATCCACGATTCTTGTGAAAACCATTCTTCCAGAATAGTTAGGCCAACCACAGAGGTTTTTGTTAAATAGGAGTAATGAAAAAAGATATAAGTTAATATTCTGCCACAAACGTAACAACCCTTAAGAAATAAACTTTATGAAAGGAGAAAAAAGATTATGAAGAGATTATATTTGCTGGTGATGGTGTGTATGTTTCTGATGGTATTTATTGTAGGCAACGCTGGGGCCAAGGAGGCACAAAAACCGAAGGAAACATCTAAAGAAAGCATCATAAATAAACCAAAAAAGGCAAAGCCTGTTGAAATGCCGCAAGCAGCCAGCAAACGCGATCAGGTTTCAGCTACCGGTTATCACGATAAAGAGGTGGGAGAGGAAACACAAGAGATGCCTAACCCGCTGGACAATACTTCGCCACAAATCACCGATCCTCTAAAGGATCCGGTTCGGTAATGGGTACTTAAAAGGGTGTTAGTAAACTTGTTTATTAGTCGATTTCTTATTGGATTTATGTTAAGAAAAGCCGACATAATCGCAATAGTTACAAATGGAGGATAGAGCATGATCAGCGAGATAAAAGTCCAGGACCTTGATGCTGAAAAATTCATTAATGAAAAGATAAAAGAAATCAAGGATACTGTAGGAGAGGGGATGGCAATAAACGCCCTTTCAGGCGGGGTTGATTCATCTACAGTGACAATGTTGGGCCATCGTGCCCTGGGTGATAAACTCAGGACTGTATTTATAGAAAACGGCCTCATGCGCCAGGGAGAACCGGAAGAGGTGGTGGCCTTTTTCAAGGCACTTGGTGTAAAGGTGGAGGTAGTTGATGCGAGGGATGTATTTTTTTCTGAGCTTAAAGGTGTGACTGACCCTGAAGAAAAGAGAGAGGCAATCAGGGATGCCTTTTATAAAAAGGTGTTTGGCAGGATTGTAAAGGAAAGCAGGGCAAAATTTCTCCTTCAGGGTACCATCCTTACAGACGTGGATGAGACTGTTGCAGGCATTAAACGTCAGCACAATGTCTTTGAACAGCTGGGGATTGATCCTGAGAAGACATTCGGTTACCGCATTATTGAACCTATGATACAGCTGCGTAAAGACGGAGTCAGGATGATAGGGAAGTCGCTGGGCCTGCCTTCGGCTCTTTTTGATCGTATTCCCTTTCCAGGGCCAGCACTGGCCGCGCGGGTAATAGGAGAGGCAACCCCTGAAAGGGTAGAAATGGCTCGCAGGGCAACGGTTGTAGTTGAAAAATGGCTTAAGAACTCCGGCGCTTTTCAGTATATGGGGATACTCCATGAGGACAGAGTTACTGGCATGCGCGATGGCAAACGTGATTTCGGCCAGCAGATTGAGGTGAGATGCTGGGACAGCGTGGATGCCCGTACTGCAACACCCACGAGGTTATCTTTTGACCTTCTTGAAAAGCTTGCCAACGAAATAATAAACGAGGTGCCAGGTATTGTAAGCGTTACATACAATATTGCAACCAAACCGCCATCCACTATTGAGGCTGTTTAATGGTGTTTTATTTATCGTCAAGTTACTTGATTTTATGTGAAACATACAGTATTTTCATTTTATTATTTTTAGGCTTTTGGGTTATTAAATATTCGGTCAAGTAAAATCTTGACTTAGGTGGCCCGATTAATTATCTTTGGTCTTTTCAAAACATATCCGTTTAAAGCGGTTAGATTTTTTTATATAAATTGTTGAAACTGGAGACAGGAGATTTATGAACAAGTCACAACTCATTGAGGCCTTGGCTAAAGAAGAAGACCTCGCCCTGAAAAAGGCTGAGGAGGTCGTCAATACCGTTTTTGGTGATATGGAAAAGGCACTCGCCAATGGAGAACGGGTTGAAATCAGAGGTTTTGGCAGCTTTAAGATCAAACACTATGAAGGGTATCAGGGAAGAAACCCCAAGACAGGTGAGATCATCAATGTGGCGCCCAAAAAACTCCCGTTTTTTAAAGTAGGTAAAGAGCTCAAGGAAAGGGTTGATATTTCCTAAGCTAAGGAACTTGATATATCCTCTGGCTAAATGTCCTTGAGGTTACTATCAACCGGGATAAAGAAAATATAAACCCTTGAATATTTGCGAGTCCGGGTGGACCACTCGTGACAGACGCTTATGAACCCCGTCAGGTCCGGAAGGAAGCAGCGGTAAATAAGGCAGGCTGTGTCGTAATGGTATCTACCCGGACCCTCAAGTATTTATACCTCTCCTGTATGATTATCCAATTTGACAAAAATAACAGAGATATTAATGAAGCTTCACAGGGCGATTGTTTTTATTTTTGTTACCAAGGCTTATCCTTGTATAAAGAGTTGACCCACAGGGTATTTACACGGAATAGTGGTGTAAGCAGGCCACCATACAATAACCTTAATGTGAGCTATGAAGTAGGTGATGACCCTGTATCTGTTGACCAAAATATTTTATCAATCAGGGATAATACTGGCGCTGACAGGGTAATATATATGAATCAGCAGCATGGTGATACGATCATATCATTTAAAGAAGGATTATCAGAGGTGCCTGAACAGGTGTATGAGGCGGATGCCCTTATTACAGATATTCCTGGTATGGCGATTATGGTGAAACAGGCGGACTGCCAGGGTCTTATCCTGTTTGATCCATTAAAAAAGGTGGTGGCTGTAGTGCATTCGGGCTGGAAAGGTAGTGTGAAAAACATACCGGGTAAGACAGTCGAAAAGATGTGCATTTGTTTTGGTTCCAATCCAAAAAATATACATGCAGCAATCGGCCCTTCGCTTGGACCATGCTGTAGTGAATTCATCACCTATGAAGAGATATTTCCGCCTCATTTCAAGGATTTTATGCATGGTAATGCCCACTTTGATTTCTGGGCCATAACTGAGAAACAGCTCATGGATTCGGGCATTAAGAAGGAGAACATAGAAAAGGCCGGTATATGCACAAGATGCAATACCGGTTTGTTCTACTCATACAGGGGCGAGGGTATAACAGGGAGATTTGCTACTGTTGCAATGATAAAAAAACACCCATGACAGGTTTATATCTGTCTGTTTACAGGTTTAAACAGGATTGAAAATGAAAGATTCCATCTGGACAACACATGCCTTTAACGGTAATGAATATTACCTTCTTGATTTTGATCACCCGCAGATAGAAAAGGACATAATAGGAGAAATGGATTCGGGCGTGGAGGTCTATTATGACCGCAGATGGGGGCTTACACAGGAGTTCTGCGGGTTTGTCCATGAAGTCCCTGAGCTGTTCAAAGACAAAGATATATTTGTTGCAGGGGCAGGGATCGGCGCTGAGGCGGTGGTGGTAGGAAACCTTGCAAAGAAGCTCTATATTAATGATCTTGCCCCTGTTGCCCTTGATTACTGCGCACGGCAGCTTTTACAAAACGGTATCAGCAATTTTGAAAAAATAGAGGGTAGTTATGGTGAAATAGGTATACCTGATGTTGATCTCACGGTGGCCTGTTTTTGCGTTTATAACAGCCCCACCATGAAGGCAATGAAGAGCCTTATAGAAAAATGCAAGTGCCCGATACTGATAGTTAATGACCCGCTCCCCGCATTTGTGCGTTTATTAAAGGCGGTTAAGAGGGCGAGAAGGCCGGTTGTATCAGAAGAGAGGTTTCCCTGTTATCTGTTTGAGTAATGGTGTTGTCGCTGATTTTACACATGAAGGTGGTGAGGTGTAATACAGGATGGTCAGAAGCGGTGAGGCATATCTATAATACTTTTCCGCGGGTTTTTGCAGGTGCTGTTATTGTTTATTTATTAAGGCAACACATAACACAACCTGTATACTATAAGGAGATATCATGAAAAAGATTTTAGTAGGTTTGATTATATTAGCATTTTCAAGTTATTTATATGCTGATGGAGGTGAGATACGTCCTGCAACAAAGGCTGAAAAGGTTTTTACCAGGGCTGTTATTGAGACTATTTCAGGCGCGGTACCGGAATCATTCGCCGGTTTTGACAGAAGAGATGCAACCGAGCCCTATGAGCCTGAAGATATGGGTGTTGGCATTGAGAAATGGCCGTTAAATGTCGGCTTTTACGGGAGCTGGGTGAATGATGAACTGGAGCTTGAGGCTAATGAAAAGATGCAGCAGATTGCCGATACAGTAACCGGTGATATCAGCACATCCCCTAAGATGCAGACATTGATGAAAAAGAAGGATGAAATTGCCGCTAAAATGGAGCAGGCTGCAAAAAAGAATGACCTGGATGCGATAGGCAGGCTTGCTCAGGAGCTTGAGGCTGTAGCAAAGGAGATAAATAAGGGGTATGCGCCTGCTGTAAATGCTACACCATCTGAAGACTATTATAAAGTTCACGCAGGCATTCAAGTTAATGCCCTGACTGATGAATATAGTGAAAGCCTTGTAAAAGAGATATCACCTGTCAAGGGTTATAAGACCTTTTATTATCATGATACTGAAGAGGGTGAAAATAAAAGAACAGACAGGGTCATTATCTTTATGGGCGACTGGAGCAGTTCTATAGATAATGGTGCATATATATTCAAGCTCAATAAAAAGAACCTGCCCCACACTACTGTCCAGAGTTATGTTATCACTGTTGAAGGAAAGAAAGAGTATACACAAAAGCTTATAGCTAGCCTGAACTGGGAGAAGCTAAAAAGTATCCTTAAATAAAAATGCAGCGATATTATATGCCACGGAGGACACAGAGGGCACGGAGGTTTGCTTTTATTCACCATCCAAATAATTGCTGATTTTCATTGAAGATTCCATCATCTCTGTTCTTTTATAGAGATATGCTTTGTACTGCTCAAGCTGTTCGGGGGAGAGGATGCCGAGAGCAGCCTCCAGGTACTTTTCATTAGTCAGTTTAGTCATTTGGAGTGACCTTTGCATGGTCTCTTTTTGATTATTTGAGGTTGATGAGTTGTCAAAAAGATTTTCACTGTAAATACCCTGTCTCCCTTTATACATGGAATCGATAAGCCCTGGTTTAGACTCTTCACTGCCTTCCTGTACTCCTCTTTTTGGGTCAACTCTTCAGATAATTGTTTATTTGCTATATCAGCCTCTTCTTCAGCCGCGCCAAGGTGATATTCGAGTTCATTAATTTTTTCAGTAATCGTTTTGTCTTCAGTTAATTTGAGCACATTGCCTTTATTATCTCTTTTGTCGCCTGTTTTATAAGTAATAGGAGCGGTATCGTCTGGAGGATTTATTTACTCTTCCCCTGAGTGGCAGAGGGGACAAGAGTAAATATTTTTGAAAGAAAACTATGAAAGCCTATTCTTCAAGTAAAATAGAAAGCCATTCAAGCCCGTTCCGCGCCTTTACATTTATATAGTCTGTCCTTGATGAGAAGTCACTTCCACCTACTCCTGTTACAGTGAGACTCACAGTATATTTCCCGGGGACGGAATAGGTATGGACAGGGTTTTGCTCTGTACTTGTTGAGCCGTCACCGAAATCCCATAACCAACCGGATATATCACCTGAGGAGGAATCTGTAAATGTAACTGGCAGAGGTCTTTTACCTGTTTCGGGATTTGCTGAAAAGGTGGCGGAAAGAGCCGGTGCAGTGCTTTTTACAAGTACTGTTAAGACATAGTTATTTGACCCTTCTGTTTCTGTGACTACAATAATATCCTTGTCTAGATTCATTGACCCGCGAAGAGATGAACTTGCAGGTGTTGTTATAATTCCATCTGCTGTAATCGAGAGAGTGATAGAACCGGAATCTGAACCCCCTTCAGAGTCAGTCGACTGGACAACTGCAACTCCCTGATCATTAATTGAAAGGTTTGATAAGCTCCACCCATTTGATGCTCCTGAGCTAAGACTATAACTTTTCCAGTAACCCTGAAGGTCAGATAAAGCAAAAGTGCCTCCGCCTTTTGCCATTACTGTCATAGCATATGAAGAATCATCCCAGGTGTCTGTGAATACTAATATATTTTTATCCGGGGTCATTACACCATGCAGATTCTCATCTCCTGAAACAGAAAACAGACCATTACCAGCTATACTGATTACCGCAACATTGTACTCCGTTTTTGTTTCACCGTCAGAATTGGTAAATGTTACCGAGGTAATGTTGCCCTGGCTGTTAATTGTGTAAGTGCCGTATTCCCATCCTTTTCCAGCACCCGTTATAATTGCATGCCCGTACCATGTCCCGGCAAGGTCAGATTGAGAGTATGATGCTCCACTTTTTGTTAATACCGTAAGGGCGTAGGCATTGCTATCCCAGGTTTCTGTGAACACCACAATACTTTTATCAGGGCTCATTACACCATTGAGGCTCTCGCTTGTTGCCTCTGTGATAATACCGCTGCCGGAAATGGATAGCGTTGCAACATCATATTCTGTTTCTGTTTCACCGCCTGAATTGGTATGAGTAGCCGATGTTACATTGCCCTGACTGTTAATCGTCAGGGCCATATGTTCCCAAATTTCTTCATTTCCGACTGTAAGTGAATGACCGTACCAGGTTCCGGTAAGGTCCTCCAGGGAAAATGAGGCAAATGCCGGTGTAAGATTGAAGATGGTTAAATATAAAGCAGCTATGGTAAAAAGGAATGCGGATTTGATAGTCTTCATATTTTCTCCTTTTTTGTATTTGAAATATCATATTGATTTGTCAGGGATGAACAGATTTATAACATTATTAATAGCCATATTCAACATATTAGCCAAATATCCATTGTTTTTTATACGGTGGAGGCTGTATCATGAATATTGTTTTAAAATAGCTTCTGTAAGGTCATCTATTGTATAACTCTCCGGCTCTACTGTAACCTTTAACCCAAGCCTTTTTGCTGTTTCGGATGTTATCGGGCCTATGGATGCTATATCAATATCCTTAAGCCACTCTTTTACCTGATCCGCATTTTTTTCAAACATACCCATGAAGTTGGTTACAGTGGAGGAGCTTGTAAATGTAATCATGCTTATTTCGCCTGCCTCAAGCATCTTTGAAATATCAGCCACCCTGTTTTCAGGCATGATGGTAACATATGCATTCACAACGTCCACCTCTGCACCCATTTTTCTGAGTTCATCAGGTAGTATTTCTCTCGCCTCTTTTGCCCTTGGCAAAAGTATCTTAAGGTTATCCCTCTTTATTCTCCTGAACTCTTCTATCACCGCCTCTGCCCTGTATTCAGGGGGCACCATGTCAGGCATGATGCCATACCCTTTTACTGCATCAGCGGTTTTTGGCCCGATAGCGCATACCTTGATCTCTCCTAATGCCCTCACATCCTTTTTATTTTCAAGGAGCCTTTTAAAAAAGAATTTTACGCCATTCACGCTGGTAAAGATGAGCCAGTTATAATCCCTGATCTTGTTAATGGCGTCATCAAGGGGCGCCCAGTCATCAGGTGGTCTTATCTCGATGGTCGGAAACTCTATGCAGTTCGCACCAAGTTCCCTTAAACCCGCCATAAAGCTGCTCGCCTGCTCCCTTGCCCTTGTTACCGCTATGCTTTTACCGAACAGGGGTTTGTTCTCATACCAGTTAAGCTCCTTTCTCAAACCCACAACATCACCAACAACTATGATCCCTGGCGGTTTGATATTTGCCTTTTGGGATATCTCATAAATGGTTTCAAGAGTGCCGGTTATTGTCTTCTGCTCAGGGTGTGTGCCCCTGTAAATTACTGCAACAGGGGTGTGAGATGGCCTGCCGTTTTTAATCAGTTCAAGAGATATATTTTTAAGGTTGCCTATGCCCATGAGAAAGACCAATGTGCCTATCCCTGTGGCAAGTTTATCCCAGGCAATATTGGACTCCCCCTTTGAAGGGTCTTCATGACCTGTGATAAATGCAACAGTGGCGGTGTGATCCCTGTGTGTTAAAGGTATGCCTGCATACGCTGGCACCGCTATAGCAGAGGTTATACCAGGGACAATCTCAAATGAAACCCCTGCCTTTAAAAGCTCCTGTGCCTCTTCGCCACCCCTGCCGAATATGAATGGATCACCCCCCTTGAGCCTTACAACGGTCTTACCATTAAGGGCCTTTTCACATATGATATTGTTTATCTCATCCTGTGTCTTTGTATGGTCACCGGCCTTTTTGCCTACATAAATATGTTCCGCTTCAGGATGTGCATATTCAAGAAATAAAAAATTTGCAAGATAGTCATACACCAGCACATCGGCCTTTTCTATGCATTCCCTTGCCTTTATAGTAAGAAGGCCAGGGTCACCAGGCCCTGCGCCCACCAGGTAAACCATTCCCTTTTTTATTTTTTCAGCCATATACTGTTCCTATTATCACTATTAACTGCCATAAATTTCGGCAAGTATCTTATCTGCACCCATTGCAAGAAGCCTTGCTGCAAGGGTTTCACCAACCTGCTCAGGTTGTTCAATACTACCAGTCAGAGAATCTCTGATAACCATACATCCGTCAAGCTCTGAAACCATGCCGTGGATCACAATCCTATCTTTATCAATAAATGCATATGCGCCAAGGGGCACCTGGCACCCACCCTCAAGCCTGTGTAAAAACGCCCTTTCTGCCCTCACTGCAAGTGCTGTTTCATTATGATTTAAAAATTCCAGTAGACTGTTTACTTCTCTGTCATCTGTTCTAACCTCTATTCCAAGGGCGCCCTGACCCACTGCCGGGATATATTTCGGCGGAGAAAGAAGTTCTGTTATCTTTGATGATAGCCCCAGCCTGTTCAGCCCTGCTGCTGCAAGGATTATCGCATCAAACTCCCCTGATTCAAGCCTTTTAATGCGGGTATCCACATTACCCCTTATAGCTACAATCTCAAGATCAGGTCTCTTATTCAGGAGCTGGGATGATCTCCTTAAGCTCCCTGTCCCCACCCTTGCGCTTTTAGGCAGATCATGAAACCTTTTGTATTTTATTGAGAGTAATGCATCCGCAGGGTTTTCCCTCTCAGGATAAAATGGTATGGAGAGACCATAAGGCAATTCAGCAGGTACATCCTTTATGCTGTGAACAGCAATATCCACACTCTTATCAAGTAGCGCCTCCTCTATCTCCTTTACAAAAAGACCTTTACCGCCGATCTTGCTCAATGGGGAATCGATTATCTTATCGCCCTTTGTCTTGATAATAACGAGTTCAACTTTTATTTCAGGGTGCTGCCTCATGATCATCTCCCTGATCATGCTGCTCTGGGTGAGTGCGAGTTTGCTTCCCCTTGTGCCTATCTTTATAGAATTATTTTTACTCATCTTTACCCAACAAAAACTCTGCATACTCAAGGTCTTGCGGTGTGGTTATCTTTATATTCTCATCCGAACCATGCACCACCTTTACCGGTATGCCCATCCTCTCCATGAGCATTGCATCGTCAGTAACCTCATCCCATCCCTCGGCCTCTGCCTTTTTATGGGCATTACAGATATCATCATACCTGAATACCTGTGGTGTCTGCACCTGCCATATAAATTTCCTGTCATAGGTATCAACCACAAAACCCTCAGCGTTTACCTTTTTAACTGTGTCCTTTGCAGGAACCGCCACAATAACCGCCCTTTCATCCCTGATAGCCTCTATTGCATTCGTTATGATGTCAGGAGAGACAAATGGCCTGACGCCATCATGGATGATTACTGCATCGCATTCCCGGTCTATTGCCTGTAATCCCAGCCTTACCGAGTCCTGTCTCCTCGCGCTACCAGGGGTTACCCTGATCACCTTGCTGATATTATATTTCATGACGATTTCAGTTTTGCAGAAATTTATTTCATTGGCAGGCACAACAAGGATAATGCCATTTATAAGAGGACAGCTATTAAACTTTTCAAGGGTGATAGCGAGAAGAGGTTTACCCTCAAGCTCAATAAACTGCTTGGGCACCTTTGCATTCATCCTTACGCCCATTCCTGCGGCGGGTATTATGGCAATAGTGATCATATTTCCTCAATTTTAAATTAAAGAAGCAGGCACAGGGCTAAGCCTTCCTGATAACCTGCTTCTATGATCCATCTCTTTTTCAGGCCGGGTGCTATATAAAATTATCCCGCCTTTCTGGTCTTCTTTTTCAGCCTGTTTATCCTGCGTCTCAGGATATCCACCTCTTTTTTATTCTTTTCTTCCCTTGCAGTTATCTTTAATGCCCTGAGGTCGATTAGCTTGCTTTTCAAGCTCTTTTTGGCCGCCTCTGCCTTTTGTGCGTGCGTCTCATCCTCTATGCCCCTGTGCTTCTTGATAAGCGCAAGCAGTTCCTCCTTTTTCATGGCAGTAACTCCGGTTGCTCCGGGGATCGTGGCTGCGATCTCTTTGAGTTCCGGGGCTGTCATCTTATCAAGGGGTTTTTCTTCTGCTTCCGGGTGTGCTCCTTCATTTTTTATCTCTTCTGCCATTTCTTAATACTCCTTTTTATTTATTTTATGGTGCCAATGCCCTGTTAAATATAAATCCCAGGAATAATTAGATACTGCACATTATAATAATAGGACTTCTATTGCAATCCCTCAGGCCTGAATCAGCCGCTTTTTTTAACCTTGATCCCGAGCAGGGACATTACCTTTTGTATATCCTGCCACACCTCCCCCTTTAGTTTTTTTTCACTGCCGGGGTTATGAAGGATGTAGGCCGGGTGGTATGTCGGCATAAGCTGGATGTTGCCATATGTCTGCCACCTGCCCCTTTCCATGGTTATCTTGAAATCACGTTTTAAAAGCTCCCTTGCTGCTATCCTGCCGAGGGTGCATATGACCTTTGGTCTTATAATCTCTATCTGTTTTTTAAGAAAGGGGATACATGCCTCTATCTCATCCTTTTCAGGGTCCCTGTTTTCAGGCGGTCGGCATTTTACTACAGTGGCAATGTAGACCTGATCCCTTTTTATACCGATCCCCTTTTCTATGATCCTTGTGAGGAGCTGCCCTGCCTCCCCAACAAAGGGCCTCCCCTCCCTGTCTTCATCCATGCCCGGGCCTTCGCCTATAAACATGATTGAGGCATTCTCTGCCCCTTCACCAAATACTATTGTTTTTCTCCCGTTGCAGAGTTTACATAGCCTGCAATCGCCTATGGAGCTTCTTAAGTCATTCAGTGTCTCAATAACCGGTGTGGAAGGCGCTGGAATCAGTGCCTCTTTGATTATGGCAGGCGCCTTAAGCTCAGGCAGTTCCAGGCCTGAGTCTATTTCACCCTGTAGAATGGTTTTAGTCTGTTTTATGATCTGACACAGCTCAGCAGTGTAACTCATTATCTTTTCCCCTGATCATCCTGACCCTGTCAAGAAGCTCATCAGCTACCTCATCTTTTGTTAAAAGGGGCAGTTCGTGAACCGCGCCATCCCTGAAAATAAGGGTGACCCTGTTTGTATTCACATCAAAACCGGCATCCTTCGCTGTTACATCATTCACAACAATCATATCCAGATTTTTCCTTGCCAGTTTTTCCTTTGCGTTTGCCATGATATTCTCTGTTTCAGCGGCAAATCCTACAAGTATCTGGCCGGGCTTTGATTTTGATATCCCAAGTTCAGAGAGGATATCAGGGTTTTTAACAAGTTTTATAGAGATATCCTCCTCACTCTTTTTGATTTTCTGGTTGCTACTTAAGGCCGGGCGAAAATCAGCAACAGCCGCTGCCTTTATAATAGCATCCATCTCTGCGCGATGCGCAAAAACCGCATCCATCATCTCCTCTGCTGTATTTACCCTGATAAGGTTTACGCCCAGTGGAGGTTTTATATTTGTGGGGCCGCTTATGAGTGTTACATCTGCGCCCCTCATGGCAGCCTTATGCGCAATGGCATAACCCATTTTACCGGAAGACCTGTTTGTTATGTATCTGACCGGGTCAATGGGTTCAATGGTTGGCCCAGCAGTGACCATTATCTTAAGCCCTTTTAAGTCCTTATTTTCAAGGATATGAAATGCCTGCTCTGCAATATCAACGGGGTCAGGAAGCCTTCCCTGGCCTTCTGTATTGCATGCCAGCTCTCCTTCCCCGGGCTTCATTATAACATAACCCTTGTTGTTAAGCTTTTTAATGTTCTCCTGTGTGATGGGGTTTAAATACATCTTGCTGTTCATTGCAGGGCATATAAGCATAGGGGCAGTTGCTGCTACTACCATTGAGCTTAAGAAATCATCCGCAATACCATGGGCTGCCTTCGCAATAAAATTAGCAGTGGCTGGTGCTATGATTACAAGGTCAGACTCCTGACCCCAGGAAATGTGTGCAAGCGGGTCTATATTGCCCTCAAACATCCCGGTGATAACCCTGTTTTTTGAAAGCGCTTCAAAGGTGAGTGGCGCAATAAACCATGTTGCATTTTTTGTCATCGCCACCCTTACATCATGCCCCGCTTTGGTGAATATCCTTACAAGCTCTGGTATTTTATAGGCAGCAATACCGCCGGTGATACCTAAAATGATTTTTTTCTTTTCCATATTTTTTTAGTATCCTCCGAATTCAGAGAATTCCGCATCATCTATTTTTGCTGTCCAGATATCGGTTATATTTAATATCTTTTTAATCTTTTCGCCTTCAATACCCGTTTCCGAGCGGGTTTTATAAAACCCGGCCCTTAGCCTGTAATAGGCCTTTTCACGGACTATTACGTTGGCTATATATACATAATAACCGGCCTCTATCAGTTTTACAGCATGCGGTCCGACCTCTTCAAGGCTCGGAGAAGAGAGTGCATTGACCGTATAATATGCCTTTTGCATTGCATCAAGGTTTTTATTTTTTTCTTCAGGGGATGTTATCTTTAATCTGATACCCGCAGGGAGGGGTCTTTCATAGAGATTCCCCTTGCCCTTTATTGAGGATAAAGCTTCAACATTATTTCTGTACAGAAAGGTCCATTTCAAGGGGTTATTGTTGATATTGGCCCTCCCTGATATGCCTGAAAGGGTATCCCCCTCTTCAGTCACATATTCACCTGTTTCTGTGGCAGGAAGGACATCCACTTGAACAGTTTCCTGGTTGATTCTCTGATCAATGTCCTTTTGGACAATATCGGCTATCCCTATATTTACATCTTTTTCAGTTTTTATATCTTTGGTCGGTTTTGTTATCTTCATCCTTACGACATTTTTACCCTGATTATTGTCAGGTTCCTCTTGTGAACACCCTGAAAAAAATAATAGCGTTCCCAGAATTAAAGGCATGGTATACGCGAATTTCATTTTAGACACCGCCATAGTTTTACTAACCGATAATGAAGATAGTGTAATAAATGATTCGATCCAGTAGAAAATCAAAACAAATTTGGGGTATTAAAGCCTAAAATCCCCATATTTACAATAAAAATTTCAGGCATCCCTTATTGTTGACATGAAAGCCCCTGTTACTTATACTCCATCCTCATAAATTTCTGAGGTGATTATATGAAGATATTGATCGTAGGTAGTGGCGGAAGAGAACATGCCCTTGCATGGAAGGCTATTAAGTCTAAAGGGATTGAGAAGGTATATGTCGCTCCGGGTAATGCAGGCACTGCCCTTGAACAGGGGGTTTTAAATATTGATATCAAGGTGGATGCAATAGAGGCGCTTGTTGAGTTTTCCAAAAAAGAGGGGATTGACCTCACTATTATCGGCCCTGAGGCGCCCCTTGTGGATGGTATTGTTGATGCCTTTAAAAAGGTAAATCTAAAATGTTTCGGCCCTGTAAAAGCAGCAGCCCAGCTTGAGGGGTCAAAGGTCTTTACAAAGGATTTCCTTAAAAGGCACGGGATACCGACTGCTGAATATAGGGTTTTTACCGATATTGAAGCTGCAAGGGCCTATATCCTTTCACATAAACTCCCTGTGGTTATCAAGGCGGATGGCCTTGCAGCCGGAAAGGGTGTTATCATCGCAAAGACGCATGATGATGCTATAATTGCCGCAAAGGATATGCTTTCAGGCACTGCATTCGGTGAGGCAGGTAAAAGGGTTATTGTTGAGGAGTGTATCAGGGGTGAAGAGGTAAGCTTTATTGTAATGGTGGATGGTAAGAATGTTCTGCCCCTTGCAACATCACAGGATCACAAGGCGGTTTATGATGAAGACCAGGGCCCCAATACAGGCGGTATGGGCGCCTATTCACCTGCACCTGTCCTGACCGATGACCTGTATAAAAGGGTAATGAAGGAGGTTATTGAACCCACTGTAAAAGGAATGGCAGATGAAGGCACTCCATATACAGGGTTTTTATATGCAGGGCTTATGGTGCTTTCCGATGGCACACCGAGTGTGCTGGAGTATAACTGCCGCTTAGGTGACCCCGAAACACAGCCCATACTTTTAAGGCTTAAGTCCGATCTGGTTGAGCTTTGCATGGCAACCATCGAGGGGAGCCTCGATAAGGTTAAGGCAGAATGGGATCAGCGTGCAGCGCTCGGGGTGGTAATGACAGCGGGCGGATACCCTGAAAAGTATAATAAAGGGGATGTCATCTCCGGTCTTCCTGAAAAGGAGGAGGTAGATATCAAGGTATTTCATGCAGGCACTGCCATGAAAGATGGAAATGTTGTAACCTCAGGAGGACGTGTCCTTTGTGTGACAGCCCTCGGAAATACAGTAGGTGAAGCCCAGAAAAAGGCCTATTTGGTTGTTAATAAAATAAAATGGACGAATGTATACTACAGGACTGATATAGGTTACAGGGCAGTGAAGAGGGAAGAAAACAGGAAATAGAGAAGAGAAAATAGAAAAGAGGAAAGAGGAGAAGGCAGGAGACAGGAGTCAGAAGAAAAAGTTCACCGCAAAGGCGCTAAGGACGCAAAGGTTATTATTTTTAAATCAAAAAAACTTTGCGCTCTTTGCGTCTTTGCGGTTCATATATTGCCTTGAATCTTGCGCCCTGCGCCTTGCGCCTCTTTTTTCGTCTGATTAAAATAGCCAAGCTTAATTTCCGGGAAATCTTTAATCAAATCTTCCGCCATCCTTTTCATGCCCTTTGCAGGTGAATCTGTGAGGGGCATGCTTTTCAGGTAGAAATCAGGATCAATATTTAGGTTTTTAAAATGGATAAAATTCAAACCGGTATTTTTTATCAGCTCACCCAGGGCGCTGATCTCATCCTCCTGATCAGTAACACCGGGGAAGATAAGGTAGTTGATCATGGTATAGAGCCCCATATCCCTGGAGAGCTTTATTGATGAGAGCACATCCTCAAAGGTATATCCCCTTGGCCTGTAATAGGCATTGTAAAATGGCTTTCTGGCGCTGTTAAGGCTTATCCTTATGGAATCAAGCCCTGCCTCGATAACCTCCCTGACCCTTTCAGGCCAGCTCCCGTTTGTGTTCAGGTTTATTGTCCCCTTTTTTGTCTGTCTCCTTATCTCCTTTATGCTGTCTCTTATAAGCCTGTATTCTGTGAGCGGTTCGCCTTCGCACCCCTGGCCGAAACTCACAATAGCCTCCTCTGACTTTTCAAGGTGGTTGACAGCAACTGTTACTATCTCTTCTACCTTTGGTGTAAATGATATCCTGAAGTGGGATGACCTTGTGATATCATCCTCCTGAAGGCTCAGGCAGCCAAGGCAGCTTGCATTACAGCTGCGACTTACAGGTAAAGGGGCCTCCCATCTGCCAAAAAAGAGATTTTTTGCGGCAAAACAGTGGTTATTGGCAGCGCAGTCTGTAAGGTGTTCTACGAGCGGGGTGTCAGTACAATTTTTTTTGTATCTCTCTATTGCCTTAGGGAGGAGCCGGTCATCATAATTAAACGGGTCCCACTTGTGGTTGTACTCTACCCTGAACCCTGTCACATGGTATTCTTCACTCTTGAAACCAACAGCCGTGTATCCCCACATGGGGAGGATATAATCCTTTGTGCTGTAATCAACAGCCGGGAGATGGCTCCTCACAAAGCCGGGTTCAAGAAATGCTGCAACAGCAAGGCATTTGTGGCTCTTCCTGCCGATCTTTATCACTTCCACCGCCTCTGCCACACCTGTTTCAGGGTCGATCCCTATTGGGGCGCAATTCGGGAAATAAAAAAGCTTGCTGAATGAGGGCATCCTGATCAGGTCTCTTTTTGATATACCTGAAAGGGTATCCCCTGAAAACCCGGCCATGCGTAAATAGGGGTGATCATAGATGTTCCCGCATTCATCAGCATAAAGCATATATGGCAGATCTTTATATTTCATAGTGAATCCTTTTACCTGTAGAGGTTTGACAAGTCAATGGGGGAAAAGGCGCAGGAAAGAGAAAACAGGAAGGAGAATACAGAAAAGAGAACTCGGAGGTTCCCTTTTCCTCTTACCTATTTCCAAATTTCTATTTCCTGTTTTCCCTTTCCCATTTCCTCTATTCTCTTTTCCTTATATTAGTGTTATATGAACAGAAAAAATACCGGATAAAAATATGTCTCCAAACCGTTTCATGAAAAGCACTCCAGAGATAAAGCCCTTCCGCCTGGCTAAATATTTTGCGATTACGAGCTTTATTGTCTTTTTATTAAGCAGTATTCCATTTGCTGCATTTATCTCAAAGAAGGCAAATGATGATCTCATACTCAATTATCAGAATTATGCACAGGAGGTGAGTGGAAATATTAATCATCAGCTTTTGATTAATTTTTATACCCCTGTATGGTATGAATACAAGGCAATCAGGCTCAGCATTAAACCCCAGATGGAACTCCTGGACAAGGTTGTAAGGGAGGCAACCGAAAGTCTAAATGTCGATATTGTAACCATATACTCCCCTGAAGAGGGGATTATAGTATACAGCACAGACCCTTCTCTCATTCGAAAGAGGACTGAAAAAACAGAGGGGTATCTTAAGGCACTGAAAGGAGAGATGTCCGTTCAACTGATTTCAGATGGAAATAATCTTTGGGGATTAGGTACAGGGATATTAGGAGGACAGAAAAAGGTTAAAACATATATTCCTCTTACCGGTGAAGAATATATTCCTCTTACCGGTGAAGAGATGATCCTGGGTATTATTGAACTGGTGCTTGATCTGACCGAACAGTATAACTCGATAATAAAGAGGCAATATACTACCTTCGGTGTTTTCGCCATAATAATGGTGATTATTTTTATCTCCATGCTTCTGATTGTGAGAAAGGCGGAAAAGATAATAGAGAACAGGGCTGTTGAACAGCGAAAACTGGTGGAGCAGCTTAATCTTGCAGAACGTCTTGCAGCCCTTGGCGAGATGGTGGCAGGTGTCTCCCATGAGATAAAAAACCCTCTTGGTATTATTCAGAGCACCTCTGAACTCCTTAACAATATGCCTGATGCCACTGAAACCCACAAAAGGCTGTCAGGTGTTATAACTGAAGAGTCTATAAGACTAAACCGGATTGTAACTGAATTTTTAGATTTTGCACGGCCCCATGCGCTAAATTTAAGGGAGTGTGATCTGAAAGAGATCATCAATAAAAATATAGAATTTCTTGAGCCGGAGCTGGAAAAAAAGGGCATCTCTGTTGAGAACAACCTTGAGAACAGGAGATATATGATCGAGGCGGATCAGGATCTTTTACACAGGGTCTTCATGAACCTGATTATTAATGCCATACAGGCTATCCAAGGGATGGGGAAAATTATTATCAGTATAGCAGAGGAGCGGGGAGCCTATAATTTTGAAATCAAGGATACTGGAAGCGGCATAAGTGAAGAAAGCATGAAGAAGGTTTTTAACCCCTTTTTTACCACCAAGCAAAAGGGGAGCGGCCTTGGGTTGCCAATTGTGCGGAAGATAATTGAGGGGCATGGCGGGCAAATAGATATAGAAAGCACTGAAGGTAATGGAACTAGTGTAATGGTACGCCTTTTAAAGAGGATCAGATAACAGGTGTAAGAAGGGGTTTGCATGGATACAGTTCTTATTGTAGATGATGAAAAAAACTATTTGATAGTTCTTGAGGCGCTTCTTGCACCTGAAGGATATGAGATAATAACTGCTGATAATCCTGGAAAGGCGCTTCAACTGATAAGGGAAACAGACCTTGATCTTGTCATTACAGATATGAAGATGCCTGGTATTAGCGGTATGACCATCCTTGAGGAGGCAAAAAAGATAAATGCCGACATCCCTATAATAATCATGACCGCATTTGGTACAATCGAGATGGCTGTGGAGGCCATGAAAAAACAAGCCTATGACTATATAGAAAAGCCATTCAAAAACGAGGCCCTGAAACTTACTGTAAAAAAGGCCCTGGATAACTACAGGCTTATCAAGGAAAACAGGCTTTTAAGCGAGGCCCTATCCGACAGGTACAGGTTCGGAAATATTATTGGCAAGAGTCGGCCCATGCAGGAGATATATGACCTGATAAAAAAGGTCTCTCAGTCAAAGACCTCTGTGCTGATTACAGGGGAATCAGGCACTGGAAAGGAGCTTATAGCCAATGCCATCCACTACAACAGCCCCAGAAAGGAGAGGCCATTTATCTCCATAAACTGCGGGGCACTCACAGAAACACTGCTTGAAACCGAGCTCTTCGGTCATGAAAGGGGGGCCTTTACAGGGGCTGTCTCCATGAAAAAGGGGAGGTTTGAGCTTGCTGACGGGGGTACGCTCTTTCTTGATGAGATAAGCGAGACCTCTCCTGCCCTTCAGGTGAAACTGCTTCGCGTGTTGCAGGAGATGGAGTTTGAAAGGGTGGGCGGGACAAAGACCATTGATGTGGATGTGAGGATACTCTCAGCGTCCAACAGGAACTTGAAGGATGATGTATCAAAGGGACGTTTTCGCGAAGACCTATTTTACAGGCTGAATGTAATACATATAGAGGTGCCTTCATTAAGGGAGAGGAGCGAGGATATCAGACTTCTAGCAAACCATTTTATAGATAAGTATCACTCAGAAAAAAATGGCCCAAAGCCGGAATTGAGCGTTGATGCATGGAAGATACTGTTTAATCATAACTGGCCCGGTAACATAAGAGAGCTTGAAAATGTAATAGAGCGGGCGGTTGTCCTTAACAGCGGCGAGATTATTACCACTGAAAGCCTGCCAGGCTACCTCCTGAAGGGAGAAGATGAGATCAGCATAGAAAAATTTATCCCTGCCGGAGCACCCTTACAGAAGACACTTGAACAGATAGAAGAGCAGCTGATAAGGCGTGCATTAAAAAACTGTAATAACGTCCAGTCACATGCAGCAGATATGATAGGCATAACAAAAAGCCTGTTCCAGCATAAGATGAAAAAGTACAATATCTCTGTTTAAGGGTCCAATATATTTTACCGCAAAAATTGCTATTAAAACAAGTAGTTAACAATGTTTTGAACAGTCAGGGTGTGGATTAGGTACAAAGTATTGTACCTGATAAATAGTTTTATTTTTTTTATTTTAAATTATTGATTAAAAAATTACAGTTAAAACAAAGGGATAAACTATAAATGTAAAACAGTTAATTAATGGCAGGGATATTGCAATATTAATATTAAACAAAAAGCTTTTTCGAGCTTTTTCCTCCTAGAAGAAGGTCAGCCTATTCCCCGGGCTGGCCTTCTTTTTTTTATCATGTCTAATAACCAAGTTTTTTTAATGCCTTTGTGTCTTTTGTCCAGTTTTTATCAACCTTTGCCTGAAGCTCAAGAAATATGTGTATTCCGAACAGTCTTTCCAGCTCGTGCCTTGCTGCCTCCCCGATCTTTTTTATCATGGCCCCGCCTTTACCGACAATTATCCCTTTTTGTGACTCGGTTTCAACATGTATCCTCGCATGGATGGAGAACACTCTTTTTTCAGGGTTTTCTGACATGGAGGTTATGGTTACTGCTGATGAATAAGGTATCTCTCGTTTTGTATTTAAAAATATCTTCTCTCTGATAATTTCGGCAGCCAGAAAGGTATCAGGCTGATCAGATATCATATCCTTTGGGAAATACTCAGGTCCCTTAGGGAGGTTTTTCCTGATCTCTTCTATCAGGCTGCCAACCCCTTCACCTGCCAGGGCAGAAACAGGGATTATGGACACAAATGGAAAAAGCCCTGAATATTTTTCAATAACAGGGAGTATCTTTTCAGGGAGAGTCCTGTCGATCTTATTGATCACAAGTAATGCGGGTACCTCCCTTTTTTTGATCTCTTTCAGGATGATCTCGGCCCCTTCATCAAATGGGTATGTAATATCAATTACAAAGAGAAGTATATCGACCTCGCTGACTGCCTCCAGAGCAGAGGAAACCATGCTTTTATGGAGTACGGTTCTTGTGCTGTGAATACCCGGGGTGTCCATAAAGCATATCTGAAAATTGTCGCCGTGATATACCCCCAGGATACGGTTTCTTGTGGTCTGGGGCTTTGGGCTTACAATAGCCAGTTTCTCGCCAAGCACCCTGTTAAGGAGGGTGGATTTACCAACATTGGGGGCGCCTATAATTGCGGCAAACCCGGATTTAAAGCTGTTATCTTTCATAGTATTCATCTCTGGTTGGAATTATTAATAAGTTTATCATTCAATGCCCGACATCGGAAAACAGGATATAGGAAATAGGATATGGAAAATAGGAAATAGGAAATTGAAACTGGCAAAAACTCTCTTTTCTCTATCCTCTTTACTCTATCCTAAAATATCTACCTCAATTCTTCCTGGCAGTATATGGTTATCCGGCCTGATATATCGTATCTCTGCCGCGCATGTTTCTTCTATTTTTTTTACCCCGCTGTTTTCATAACCCCTTAAAAGAGGTATCTCCCTTTCAGGCATCCTGATGCCTATTTCTGAAGCACTTCCCTGAACAGGCAGATATGATATCACCTTTTTCAGATAAATATCTGCCCTTACCAGAAAACCAAAGGCATCATGCCACGGGCCGGCCAGTATCTCACCCTCCTCAAGGAGCGATGGCGTGGACATAAGCCCAATGCGTATCACGTTTATGCCGTTTGCCTCTAGACGCATACAGCTGACGGAGCATATCCTGACCGCCTCATCAAGGGAGAGGGGGTTGTACCTGCCTCTGATGTACAATTCTGCAAGGCCAGTGTCTTTTATAACAATGGCAGGGTATATCCTTGCCATGTCAGGGGCAAGCGCTATTACGCTTTCTATTGTTGCCTGGAAGATATCATATGAATCACCGGGAAGCCCGGGCAGTAGCTGTACCCCGGTCTTAAAACCATGCCTTTTTAAGAGTGATATAGCATTAACAGTATGTTCAGATGTATGACCTCTGCCGGATTTTCGCAGAACCTCATCATTCATTGACTGCACACCCAGTTCAACAGTAGTAACGCCATATGATCTGATAAGTTCAAGCCGTCTTTCATCTATCTCATCAGGTCTTGTGGAGATGCGGATAGAATCAATCTCATTATGTTTGATGTAGTGTTGAACTGCACCGAGAAGCTCTGACATATACTCCATTCCCAGACTGGTGAATGTGCCTCCATAAAAGGCCACCTCTCTTGATCCCGCAGTTGTATACTTTGGTGACCTTATGGCCTGTTCAATCAGCACGGTTACACCCTCTGCCCGGATATGGCTGTTAGTCTGCCCTGTTATCCTGTCCTGCCGACAGAAAATACATTTATGCGGGCAGCCCAAAAAGGGTATAAAAACAGGTATGATCAGATCTCTTCTTTTTTTGCCAGACAATAAAAAGCTTCCCTCGCGGCGTTCTGTTCCGCCTCTTTTTTGCTTTTGCCAATGCCTTCAGCAAAAGCCGCTTCACCTATTTTTACCGCAACCCTGAAGGTCTTATTGTGCGGCAGGCCGTTTTCATCAGTAAGTATATATTCAGGCAGGGTTTTTAGTTGTTCCTGTGTATATTCCTGAAGCATGCTCTTATAATCGTTATCTGATTTCTTTGATTTGATATTGTCAATAACAGGCATAAAAAGCACAGTAATTATTGCAAGGGTTTTTTCAAATCCTGCATCCATGTAAAGCGCCCCGAGCACAGACTCCATGGTATTGGCAAGGATTGAAGGCTTTTCACGGCCGTTGGTAATCTCCTCACCCTTACCGAGAAAGATGTATTTCCCAAGTTCCAGAAACCTGGCTACCCTGCATAGCCCGCTTTCATTAACAATTGCTGCCCTGTATTTGGAGAGGTCCCCTTCTCTGAGATCGGAAAACTTTTCCATTAATATATGGCTTATTGCCAGATCAAGCACCGCGTCACCCAAGAATTCAAGCCTTTCATTGTCTTTTAGCCGGAGTTCCCTGTATTCATTGACATATGATGAGTGCCTGAGCGCCTCAGAAATGAGGTCAGTTCTTGTGAAGTAGTAATCCAGTTTTCTATAGAGGTTCTCAATATTTTTCATGATGGGTGAATATTAGCCGATAGTACAATGGATATCAAGGCTTGATTACCCAAAATACTTTGCTTTTTAGTTTGTTACATGATAAATTCTTTACCTTTATTAGGTTTGAGTTATGAAGACCGGATTAATCTAACTTAAAACGGATATCACTATGGAAATAAAAGCCACTGGTAAAAAGATCATTTTTCAGAAAAGGGATATAGAAGCGGCACTTAAACGTATTGCCTCTGAGATCTTAGATAATGACAGGGAAAATGCTGATGAGATTGTACTTGTTGGCATCAGGACAGGAGGGGCATTTTTAGCAAAAAGGCTGCAATCAATTCTAAATGATCTGACCGGAAAGAAATTTCCAACAGGGATACTCGATATTTCGCTCTACAGGGATGACTGGACCAGGATTGGCCCTTCACCAAAGATAGGTAAGACAGAGATAAATTTTTCTATTGATAAAAAAATCCTGATCCTAATAGATGATGTCCTATTTACCGGGAGAACCATAAGAGCTGCAATGGATGCCCTCATAGACCTTGGCAGACCCAGGAGGATAGAGCTTGTTGCCCTTGTTGACAGGGGAAAAAGATACAGGGAGCTGCCCATTCAGGCCAATTATGTGGGCGGGGTCTGGAACATAGAACCAGATGAAACCATTAATGTATACCTTGAAGAGGCAGGGTTTGATGATCATGTGGCCATAGAGGCAAAAGGGGGCGCCGTGTAGTGCCTGTAAAGATTGTGATAAAAAGCAGATCAAGGTCAGAGATGATCGATATTACCCATTATGTACAGGATGAAATATCACGATCCGGCATTAAAGAGGGTGCATGCATTATATATGTACCCCACACAACCGCAGGAATAACGATTAATGAGGGAGCAGACCCTTCGGTATGCGATGATATCATCAGTAAACTTACAAGGCTTGTCCCGAAAAATGAAAACTATATGCACAGTGAGGGAAACTCGGACAGCCATATAAAAGCATCGCTGATAGGCAGTTCAGTTACAGTAATCATCGAACATAACAGCCTTGTTCTGGGTACATGGCAGAAGATATTTTTCTGTGAGTTTGATGGGCCAAGGTCGAGGAGTGTTTATATAAAAATCCTGAAAGATGATTAATGTATCAACTCTATGTATTTTTTAACCACGGAACAAGGTATAAAAGCAAAAGATAAAAGACTCCGTGGTGAACTATTGTTTATCCTAAAAAATACCAAAAAATAAAAATTACTATTGACAAAAACAGGTGTTCTAAATAGGATTCCGTTCAAAAATGAACATGCCTTAATTTTTCTAAATGAGGGTGGAAATCCGGCATGAAGCATTCCGAAAAGACATTTCAGATTCTTGATGCACTGGACAGAGAGGAGATATCCACACAGCGACAGCTGGCGGATAATTCAGGTATAAGTCTTGGGCAGGTGAATTATATATTGAAGAGCCTTTTAGATAAAGGTTTTGTTAAAATTAGTAATTTCAGGCATAGTCAACATAAAATAGGCTATGTTTATTTTCTTACACCAAAGGGAATCGAAGAGAAATCAAAGCTTGCAGTAAAATTCGTTTTAAGAAAGCTTAAGGAATATGAATTCTTAAGGGGGAGGCTTACAGAGAGGCTTATCAAGATAGAAAAAGAGGGTTATAAAAGGATCCTCTTTATCGGCCCCATTATGGTCAGAGAATTCATAGAGGATATAATAGAAGAAAAGGGGATCGGCCTGGTCCTGGCGAGCCATTGTGAAGATACAGTGTCAGCCGGTTCACTGGAAAAAGATACATTTGATATTGCCCTTTTGTTTGATGAAAAATCGAATGCTGAAAAAAGGGTAAGAAGGGATCTGGAGATACCTGAAGCGCAGGTCATGAACCTGCTTTAGGGAGCTCTTTTTGAACATGGGAATAGGAAAGAGTAATTAGAAAACAGGAGTCAGAAGACGGAAGTCAGAAGGCATCCGCCTCCACCAAGGTTACGGTGGACAGGGAGGTCAGAAGTCAGAGGTCAGTTAAAATCCATATCTGACATTACAACCTGGTTGTCCAGTTAACCAGTTAACCGGTTAACTAGTCAACCTGTTCCCTTAAACCCTGAACCTTAAACCTCTGCCCTCCCATGTAACTCAAAGGCCGGAGGTGTATTCAGGCCAGTTAACCAGTTAACAGGTAAACCAGTTAACCAGTTAACGAACCAACATTAACCTTTTACAGAAAAACACTATGAAAAATGAAAGACTCTTAAACACCCTGTTTTTTCTTTTATCCGCATTTTTCCTCATATTGTCTTCCTGCGGACGATCTGAAATCGTTTATCAGGAGAACAATATAACCTGCTATGCGGCTGCATATGGCCAAGGTATCTATAAGAGCGACAATGGCGGCAGGAGCTGGTACCCCATGAAGATGAATCAGGAGGATATTCACCTCTTTTTCAAGAGGCTTTTCCTCGATTCTGAAAAAGAGACACTCTATGTGGCGACAACAGGGGCAGGGCTCTTTTCCATTGACCTGAACATGGAGACACTTACTAGAATAGAGCCGTACAAGGGGCAGAATGTAAGGTCTGTAGCAATAGTAAAAAACATTGATAATGAAAAAGACGCCACGATCGCCGGTGCACTTGATAAAGGTATAACAATAGTCAGCCCCGAAGAGGATATCTATATTAATGATGGTCTCATCTACAGGGATGTTAATACAATCATTTCCAGCGGTAATGATATCTACGCCGGCACTGTAAAGGATTTATTCAGGCGGGATGCCGCAAACAGGAGGTGGGTATCTTCATCAGAGGGGATCAAAAACAGGAACATTATATCTATGGCCGCTACACCGGATGGTGATATGCTCTTTGCTGGGGCAGGTGGTTATCTTGATAAAAAGGGTCGGTTTCAATCCATCCCCTCTATTTATATGAGTAAAGATAAAGGAAAAAGCTGGAAAGGATGGGATGACGGTATACCCGGAGATACACTTATCTACATAATTGCAGTAAACCCTGAAAAGCCAAACAGGATTTATGCGGGGACATCCAGAGGGGTTTATATCTCTAGTGACAGCGGTGATGACTGGGGTAAAACAGATGACGGCCTGCCGGATGATTTCAGGGTCTTTGACATTAAGATAAAAAATCTGGATGATGAAAATGCC
>JAAZBV010000018.1 GCA_012513605.1 Desulfatiglans sp.
AACCAATCATCCCATGACTGACCGGCAGGCAGTATTATACGCTTGTTACCTATAGCTGTAATTTCAATGTCACTCACATATTCCGGATAGGCAATTTCTTTTGGTATCCTGACAGCCTGACTACGATTACTCTTAAATATTTTTGTTTGGATGGATGTCATAATATTTCACCTTTATTTTTTTTATAATATAATCCTATACACTGGATATGTCAAAGGGATATACTTAGCGATACCATCATATAAATGAAAGCCGGTTAATAGGTTATGGGTAACTGCTTAAAAACCTTTTAACCGCGAACTACGCGAAAAGCACGAAAGGTTGGTTATTGGGTAATTGGGTTATGGGTTATAGGTTGATTCGTTAACTGGTTAACTGGTTATCAATATCCCCTTTTAAATGGAACAAACCGCATTAACCCCTGTTTTATCTCTTTCCATTTTGGCGCTGATTCAGGGTCATTATCCAGCCTTTGGGTAAACTCTATAAAGAAGATAATAAATATGCTAAGGAACAGACTCACTACAAACCCCAGGATTACATTAAGTTTTACCTTTGGCTTTATTGCTTTCTGTGGGGGTTCGGCGATCTCCAGCGTATTTAAAGTAGGCATATCCTTTGCCTCATCGAGCTTTGCCTGCTCAAGCTGGGTGGTAAGCATGGTGATTACACCTGTCTTGGCCTTTACCTTGAGAAGGAGCTTACTCTCATCATAATTAAGGGCAGGTATCCTGGTAAGGGGTATATAAAATTCCACCCTCCCATCATCAAGTTCTACTGGCACACTTACCTCCTGGGAATTGGTCAGCCTGGTGATATTTTTATTTATTGCATTTATCTGGGCATCAAGCTGTTCAAGCTCTATATGAGGCCCCTTGTAGAATCTCTCTTTTGCGGCCTTTGCTACCTCAAGGGCAACCCTCTGGCTTTCCATCTCTGCAAGCACCTCCAGCGTTGCCTCTGTCTGTTTGCTTATTGATATGGCCCTGTTTTTCTCCTGGAATTCGCGAAGCTCCTTCTGAGCAATGTCAAGCTCTTCATCTGCCACCCTTAACCGGTTTTCTATATATTCTCTTAGCCGTCTGGCAGAGGTGTATGAATTTGCCAGGTTAAAATCATCAAGCGCCCTGACATAAGAATTGGCAATGTCTGCAACAAATACCGGATCAGATGACTGCATTGACAGGGATATAGAGGGATTATCCTTTGATTTTGACACCCTGACATCTTCGGCAAACGATTTTGTTATCTTGCGCCTCTCTTCATTGGCTATTCCCATTATCATAAAGTAATCATATCGCCTGAGTACATCCATTGCCAGTTCATTACTTTTTAATACCGCCTCAAATACCGCAGATGGCGTTGAACGTGAACCACCAAGCCCTGAAACACCAAACTGTTCAAGAAAGGCGGCCTTGAGTTCAATCCCTGAGCCCCCACCATCCTCCGCCTCAGGGAGTATAACTGTGTTTGCCTCATATACCTTTTCTGAAAAAAAACTTAAAATACCTGTCAGGATTGTGATAACGAGGCAGAACTTGATCAGAAATTTTCGCCTGTTATAAATCGGGTATATAAGATCGATGAGGTTTATCTCATCATCCTCGTAACATATTTCAGGGGGTATTTGATTGGGTTTTTCGGGTGTTTCTTGCATTGGTTATACCTGGGTAAAAGTTGTTTCTAATTTAAAAATTTAAAAATTCAAGGTTTAATGAACCGAGATTCAAAGTTTAAAAATTAAACGATTTAAAGTTAGCAAAATAGGGTCATTTAAATTTTGAACCCTTATAGCTACTCTTTCTTAAGTAGGACATAAAGTTGGATATTTGTTTACTGAGATGTTTTGCCTTTTCTATCAAATTATCAAGAATATCACTACCGATATATCCGAAATCAAATGCGCGGTATAACTGGGAACGAGTCTCACCACAGGACCCTTTTGCAATACTTAAAAATTGAAGGAATTCCTTATTCCCTTCCCTTTCAAATCCTTCGGCTATATTATCCATTACAGACCCAGCTGACGCTCTTGTCTGGTCTCTGAATCTATAGTCTTTATTGAATGGTTCGGTTTTTGTAATTTCATAAACCACCTTACTAAGTTCTCGTGCATTCTGCCATATTTCCAAATCTTCAAAGTTTGATATTTTTGGCATCTTGGGTAATATAGTGTCTATTTTTGATATATTACAAGTTGCTATTTTATGCTTGGATTTAAAAACCTAGAGGTTCCGGTTGTTATTCGCCCTTTACTTTTTTTCCTGTTTTCTGACTTACTTTTTTAGTTATTCAACTTTGAACCTTTGAATTTTGAACCTTCAAAAATGATTCATTACAGAATCACTCTTACCACTACCCATAACCTCTGACCTAATTTTTTATTACTATCCCAGTTATATTTGTTTTCGGAAGGCCGTAATCCCTGTTGACCCACTCAGGATCATCTGTATCATAGGCCATGAATAGACCCTTTGATCCGGCAGCATATACAAAGGCATTTTCATCATCCAGATTTTTTATCTTAATGTCAAAGACCCTGAAATCATCCGGCAGGCCGTCATCTGTTTTACCCCAGTCATCACCGCTGTCACTAGAGATATAAACCCCTCTGGATGTCCCC
>JAAZBV010000019.1 GCA_012513605.1 Desulfatiglans sp.
CAAAGGGAATAGTTATCGTCTTAGAAAGAATAATGAAAAGGAGGCAATAAAATCAGATCAAATTGAAATGTAAAGTGGCTCAGTTTTCACGACCGAAAATGGCTCACTTTTTAACGACCATTGACACTGGAAATTTATCATCAACACAAACCTTATGGGTTATATACGTAACATACATGCCTTTATGCCCCATTTTATTGAAAGGGGCAGCGGTTATATAGTCAATGTTTCATCCATACAGGCACTTATCTACACACAAGAGATGCTGGGCATACCCTATATAACAACAAAAGCAGGGATTCTTGGCTTAACTGAATCCCTGTATGGCTATCTTGGACAGTATGGCATCAAGGTTTCATGCCTGGTGCCCGGCGGGGTAAGGACTAATATAAGTGAGAACTCAAGGTATGTGGGCACAGAAGAAGAAAAGATCAAGATGAAAAAGGATACTGAAGAGTTTTTTAAAATGCCCTTTTTTCTCACAGCCGATCAACTGGCAGAAGGCTTCATTGAAGGAATGAAAAGAGAAGATTACATTATCCTGGTGCCGGATATGCATGAGAGGTGCAAAGAGCAGGGAAGAGATATCATGAAGCTTAATGACTTTATGAAAAATTCCATTATACAGGCGCACTAGGGGTGAAAATTTTTTCGTCCCTGTAAACAAAACATGGCCCATGAAATATTTTTTTTTAGTGGGCTGTTTTCTATTTTGACAACGCCCTGTAAAGCGCATCCAGGTTCATGTTAAAGATACCTGCCATTGGCCCCTCTTTCGGTATTCTTTCGAATTCCTTTGCGACCATTATTTTTGAACGAATCTTCTCTAAATCCATACCCTGGTTAATTGCTCCACCTACAAAATCCATCCATATATTAATCTTGTCTTTCATGTTTTTAAAGGCGCTTTTATCTGTTATCTCGCCATGGCCTGGAATGACATGCTCAACATCCAGCTCGCTTAATCGGTTCAAGGAGGTTATCCATTCATGAGGAAGGGCATCTATGAATATGGGAATAGCAAGATTGATATTATCCGAGGTAAAGAGCACCTTTTCTTCCGGCACATAAACTGCCAGTTGTTTTGCTGTATGGCCAGGCACCATGAGGATTTTGATTGTATGATCGTGAAGATATAATGTTACATCTCCATTAATAGCGATCTCAGGGGGCCTGAAATAGAATGTTTCATCAGGCGCAGGAGTGCCAGGGGCCATCCATGATAGTTCTCTTATAAGGGTTTCTATTTTCGCATTCTTAAGGGCATTTACTGAATCATCAGTCCCTATAACAGTACCACCAAGGTAACAGCCTCCGCAATAATGATCAGTATGAGCCTCGTTAATTATCACATACTTTACAGGCGCATGTTCCTCTATTTTCTGTTTCCATTCCCGGGCCTCAGATGGAACCATTGGCGTATCAATAACCACAGCCCCTTCCTTTGTTACAATAAACCCGGAGTTGCAGCCATGGAATGATGTTTTAGCGAATACATGATCGGTGATCTTTTTCATATGGAGTCTCTCCTGAAATATGTAGTTAAAGTAAAAGGAGTATAGTGTACCGTTATATACATGTCAATTTTAGACAGTTCAAACAATTAAGGGTCACAATGCCTGTGCCATCTTTTTTCAAACCACGCTCCAGCCAGGGAAGAAACAGAATAAATGATAAAAAGTACTTATAATATCAATGTAAAAACTTCCCACATAGTGGTCAAACTCAAAACCAAGGGTTCTGTAACTCTGTTTCTGAAAGACCTTTTAGCCTGTTAGCTTTTATCCAGCACAATTGATATTTTAACGCACGATCCCGATTTCAATCGTCCATAAAATGCGCCGTTTGCTTATTCATCAATATCCTCGGGTTTTTTCAGAGAGCCAATCTGTTTAAGCATCTTATCAAAATCACTTTCGAAAAGCCTGTCCTGAACAATCCTGTATTTTTCAAATTCGCATTCAGCGTGATTTTTTGCAAGCTCAGCAGTAACTTTCCCTGCATCTTGTAATATTTCCCTATCCCACAATGTTAAAAAGCCAGACAGGCGTTTTTCCCAGTCAGCCATTGTCATTGGAATTTTTCGCATAGCCTGCAGTTCTGCCATATCCAGATACGCAGAAACAATCCGTTGCATCTGCGCCATTTCATACTCATTCAAGTAGTTCTTGGCGACAGGGATAATGTTCTACCTCACGCTTAACTTGTCTAGAGCCTTCGGATTGAACTATTAAGTATTTCTTAATAGTTGCCTCCCGTTGTAGTTCATTGTCATTAAAAATAGTCTTTAAATGTTGATTGACGGCAGAAACCGTAACATCATAGAGAGTAGCCATCATCTTTTGGGTAAGCCAGATGTTCTCATCTTCATAGCGCATTTCCACACTGATTTCACTATTGCCTGTGGCTGCGATAAAAGTCAGATACTCAGCAGCAGATGAACGAACCATCGAAACCTCTTTTTTTATAGGAAGTAGCGAAATCTTTTTTTTTCTCATCTTTCCATCTCCCACATACTTTTCTTAAATTCTCCCTCCATAACCCGCACCTTCAATTTCTCTTCACCTGTCTTCAGGTTATCAAGCTTGTTGTCCCTGTTCACAAAGATAAGGTCAAACTTAAAACCAAGGGTCCTGTAATTCTTTTCCTGAAAGACCTTTTAACCTGTTATCTTTTATCCAGCTCAATTGATATTTTGAGGTGCGACACCTATTTCACAGAAGTCAATTCTGTCAATTGTGTAGGCCTGATAAACATATAAAGGGTTCCGAGTTAAGAGCATTGTAATATTTATGCTAATATAGGCACCTCCCCATCCATAGTATTATTTGGGGTACTATGGACCATAGCGCATAAGCGCATAACAATGTTATTGGATCTAGGAGGTGCCGGAATGAAATTATACGCAGGAATAGATTTGCATTCAAGTAATAACTTCATAGGAGTTATAAACGAAAAAGATGAAAGGTTATTTCAGAAAAAAATGCCAAACGAATTGAATCAGGTCCTAGCTGCACTTAATCCCTTTAAAAAAGAGCTTGAAAGCATAGTAGTTGAATCGACATACAACTGGTACTGGCTTGTGGATGGATTAATGGAAAACGGCTATAAAGTAAACCTGGCTAATCCAAATGCCATTCAACAATATGAAGGCAGGAAGCATAGAGATGACAAATGGGATTCGTTCTGGCTGGCTCATTTGAAACGACTGGATATATTGCCTGAGGGGTATATATATCCTAAAGATGAACGTCATGTCAGGGATGCCTTAAGAAGAAGGCAATTATTTGTCCAGCACAGAACTTCCCACATCTTGAGTCTTCAGAGCGCCATTACAAGAAACCATGGGTATAAGATGTCTGTCAGGGAGATTAAGAGACTCAATGACTCTGATGCCTCTAACCTGTTTAATGATCCTTTTCTGATAATGACTGCAAGAAATAATATTTCTGTGATCCGGTTTTTAGACAATAAGATTGATGAGATAGAAAGTGAAGTGCTATCTCATACAAAATTAAGACCTGAGTTTGATAAACTTTTGACCGTGCCTGGTATAGGAAAGATACTTGGCCTTACAATAATGCTTGAGGTTGGAGATATAAGACGATTTCCAACTGTTGGTAATTACTCATCCTATTGCAGGGCAGTAAAGAGTATAAGATTATCAGATAACAAGAAGAAAGGTGAGGGTAACAAGAAGAACGGCAATAAATATCTTTCATGGGCATATATAGAGGCAGCCAATGCAGCCAAGAGGAGTTATCCTGAGATTACCAGTTTTTATGAACGCAAGAAGGCAAAGAGAAATAATATAGTGGCAATCAAGGCTTTGAGTAACAAGCTTGCCAGGGCATCATATTATGTAATGAGGGATAAGGTATCATACAATGCTGAAAAATTATTCAGGTAGGTAAAGATCGTGCGGCAGATAACTGG
>JAAZBV010000020.1 GCA_012513605.1 Desulfatiglans sp.
CAAAGGGAATAGTTATCGTCTTAGAAAGAATAATGAAAAGGAGGCAATAAAATCAGATCAAATTGAAATGTAAAGTGGCTCAGTTTTCACGACCGAAAATGGCTCACTTTTTAACGACCATTGACAATATTCCTTTGGAGCGACGCTAACTCTTTCAATCGATGACAGCCAATCAGGTTGATATTCAGGAATTTCAGGTAATACTAAAAATAATGATAATATTCCTGCTGCAAAATCACTTTTATCTTTTGAATTATTAACTTGATATATTAAATCGTCTATTACTACATTAATATTCTTTATATCTATTTGAATTTGAGGAAGATACATTAAATAGCTCGAAAATTTTTCTGATTGAGATAGGAGATTAAATAATTTTAACAATTTGTTGATGTAGATTATGATAATATCTTTAGAAGGTGCCCGAGCAGCATGAACGGCAGCTGCGCGAATTTTTAACATAAATTGTAATTCTGTTAGTTTTTCATGAAGCATTTGAAAGTGTTTTGATTTATCATGTATTCCTTGAACTAAAAAATCAATTTTTGGTATTGGATTTTTTAATAGCTGCTTCATTTCATCTATTATATTTGCAGCTGGTTTATAATATCCAGATGGTAGTTGAAGATATTTTTCTCCATATGTTTGAACTAATATTGCACTCGCAACAAGTTCAATTGATATGCCTAATAGACCAGTAGAAACAGTTAATGATGACATCTGATCATGTAGAGGTATCCTCTGAGGTCTATTTATATATTCAATGCATAAAGATAAATTTTCAATACTACCTTCTAATAGTCTTATTGCCGGCTTACTTAACATTCTAGGCATATATAAATCCCTTTTATTTTGTGACGAGAGAGTATATCTACCGTTTAAAATAAAGCACCGGCGAGTTTTTCCAGTTGTCACATTGATTTCGTTGTACTTTTCCTACTGGTTACCCAAAGCAACAACTTTGTTGAATGGGCTTAATGGATTATTTTTACCGAACACTACATCTTTAAAGTTGTTAGCATTACATTTATAATTATTTGATTTTAGTGTATTAAGATAAATTGTTTCGTGTGTCTCTAAGAGCTCAAATGCCGTTGAAATTGCCATTTTATGGCCAACGGACCGTTCACCGAGTTTAATAATTGCACGCAGAATAATATCCAAATATAAATGTAAATTTTCCACTAGCGTTGATAAGTAAGGTAGAGTTCTGTCGTTATGTAGAATCTGATTTCGTGCAAGATAAATTCTTCTTAGATGCCAAGACAACCTTTGGCGATGAGCTTCAATATTTTCATAGACTGCTTTTGAAGAGTTAAAATTGGTATGGCACCAGAAGCATCTGTTTCTCAATAACGGGTAGTGTTTAAGTGCTGTTGTAAGTTCATTAGCTTCATCACCGATTTCTTCAGATACTAAAAAATGCGTTACCTTTTCAAAATAATTTTCCCCTTTTCCATATTTTTCTACAATATCTCGCACTTCTTTTCCTGCATGAGTTAATGCATCTGTTAGATACAAAAATATTTTTTCAGGATAGGTAAGTACTAATGCTGGAAGAAGCATTTTTAAATAATAAACAATACCACGATCCCCTTTTGCTGGTGCTGGAAATAACCCTTCAAGAGCCGCCCATAGACTAATCAACTGACTTTCAGGCGCATCAGTTGCAATAGCAGTACTGTGATAGTCGAAAACCCTAAATAATTGGTGTGTTGCCTGTGGTGTGAAACTGCGAATTAGGCTATGAAATGTCTGTTCAATTTGATCATCAGTAATTTTTGTGCGACTTGATGCCTTTTCCATAGGATGAGGACGAGCACGAAAAAATGTTTCTTGTGGAGGGTCATCGTTATTAATCACAATAGAGGATGGATGAACGAATATTTTTGTTTTATGATCAAGGAACGTGTAGGTATCAAAAAACATCCTTAAACGTGATTCTGCGTACTCACGAGCGCTATGTGGATCGGTGCTTTTATTCTTTTCAATTTTCACATAAGTGTTGAAACCATCATACCCTTCTCTATCTCTCTTTAATAATTTTGCTACGCCAATTTTCTCTAGATCTTCAGGAGGTCCTTGAGTTATGAAAATTTTATTTTTTTCAAGATGCACAGAATATCTAAGGACAGGTATTTTCACTCTAAGGTAGACAGTGTAATCTTTACTGGGTTTGGTAAAAATATCTAAGAACTCTTTAAGTTGTTCAGTGCAATATATTTTATTGGGTGGTTCTTGAAGCGAGAAAAAAAAATTCTGAGTTACTTTATATATATATTCTCTACTAAAACCTCTTAATTCTACTTCCGCACAAAAAGATCTAATTGCTCGAAGTATTAGAGCTTTCTTTTTATTATTAGGTACTTCTTTTAAAATAAAATTGTATAGCTTTATTTTGTATTCATGTTCAAATTCTGCATGTAAAGCTTGAACAATATTATAAAACTTATTGGGGTGTTCAGTATTCTTTAATTTTTTTATTAACTCTGCGAATGTTGAATCACTCCCAATATCTATTACTGGATCATTTTGTAGATTAAATACAAGTTCGTCAATTACATGTGAAAAAGAATTCCTGCTTCGAATAGTGCCTCGATTGAACTCATATGCGAAAAATAATAATTCAAAAATGTTTGAATGGACATTTAATGCAGGAGCTTTAAAGGAATCGAGAGAATGATGAAATAACATTTCATCAAGAGCTTGGGCAAAAAACAATAAACCTTCTGTTTTATCAGTTATTTCCCATTTTCTTAGGTCCGGTAGTTTCATAAAAGCACCTTTTTGTTTAATTTTTCACTAACCCAGCATATTTAATAGGATGTTTAAAACAATCAGATATAATAAACCAGCTATTAACAATAATTACAATAATCAATGATCAATAAACATAAAACAGGTGAAACAAATAAATCAGAAAAGATGTGGTATTATTAAAAAGAACCGACGTTATGTCAACAGGTTTAAAGTTATTGAAGAAGCTTTCAGCATTCAGCTACCTGTCCCGCCATAGTTTTATACGAAGGCGGATCAGCTCTCAGCCAATCCTTTGTTATCGAAATTGATAAGAGAGGTTGATGAGGGGAAAAGAAAAAAGAATGAACACCGAACATCGAACTTCCAACTTTGAACATTGAATGAAAAGACAATAGGGAGCAGGGGACAATCCTATAATCTCCTGTCAAGGTAAAAAATAAAACAAATGAATCCAGTTAGTTGAGAAGTGCCTATTTTTTAAGCATACTTCCCCTATAGCCCAAAGGCTTAAAAAAATCGGCGAGTCTCTCGCTGCTGCAAATCCCTTACCTGATCGTTATAAATTCGATGTATTGCACTTACGCAATCACCAATAATCCCTTATCCAGGTTATTGAATTTTAACGAGAGGCCCTGCATTGTCCCTCCAGAGGTCCATGGTATGGCCCCAACGCAGGTAGACGGGCTCTCTCGCCGATATAAATTATATTTTAGTGCTCTATATTTAAATACGCTGGATCAAACGGCTCCTTATTCTTCATCAATGTCCAGGCTATTATCAGCATCTTCGCTGCAAGCTTTACCTTCATCTTGGTCTTTATACCCTTCTCACGTTCCCTGCCTTTAAGCTGGTTGGCGTAATATCTCTTAAAATAGCTATTACTTGTTGATGCTATAAATGCCGCCTGGTAAAGGGCATACCTCAAATGAGCGTTACCTCTTTTTGATATTACAGACACAGCTTTATCAGAGGTCTTTCCAGTCCTGCTGGCGCTAAGGTCATATCCGACAAGTTTTATTACCTGCTTACAATTCTCAAACCTTAATGGGTTTCCTATGGCTCCTAAGACCTTTGCTGATATATCAGGGCCAAAACCGGGAATGGATAAAAGATATTGGCATTCAGGAAATCCTGAACAAATCTTTTCTACCTGTTCATCTAACTTTTTTATAGAGGCTCTTATGCTTTGCAACTCCTCGACCATTAGCCTCGACACAAACTGCAATGCATCACCTGCTTTACACCCTATTGATTCATTGGCGTCCAGCCAAATAGACTTTATTCTGTCCGCCTGAGCCCTTGTCCTTACCCTGGGGGCTATCATCTCTTCAAATTGTTCATATTCAAGAAGGTTAATGTCTTTTGGTCTTATGCACCACTTCACTACAGCAAGGCTTTCAGAACGTCCTTTAGCAAACTGACTGTCAAACTCAGGAAAATACTGGGCTATAACGTTATTTCTTATCCTGACTTTTATCCTGTGTTCCTGTTTCTTCAGCATCCTTTTCAGTGAAAGTAAACCCCTCAGGTCTCTTACTTCCAAAGATGGGTAATCATAGTACTGGCATTTACCCTGGGATATAAGATCAGCTACATTGGCTGCATCCTTACCATCATGCTTATCCCACCTCCCATCCAGTAACTCACGGTTTCTCGCTACTGAAACACCTGATACAAGAACTACATTGCATCCACATCTTATCAGGTACTCCGCAAGGGGTTTGTGGTAATTAGATGTGGGTTCCATCCCATACACTACCTTTTCCAGGTTATTACCTTCCTTTATCGCATTTGCATGATCCATCAGCATCTCAATCCCACTGAAGGTATTCCAAAAGACCAGCCTCCTTTCCAGGGTCTTACCATTTGCTGTACCATAAAATGCATAATGTTTTTCTTTCCCAACATCTATGCCTACAAGCAAGTATTTATCCGATCCCCTTATCTCTTTCCTTATTTGACGAAACTCTTTTATTCTGGTAATTTCTTCTACGTGCATTTGAAGCCTCCTGTTTAAGTTAGTTGATTGTGGTGATCTACTTCTTAACAGGAGGTTTCATTTTTGCATAGCTATTAAATAATTTTTTTCTATGCTAGGTTCAGCTGTGTATCCTTTTGATATTTCAATATATAACGACCGTGATATTTCAAATATCTTCTGAGAAGCAGTAATACTAAGGCTGTTGAAGGTCGTTACCTTTGACCGCATTGCAATTTATATGGTGGCTGAAGGAGAAATGAGATATCAAATTCATAACAGGTGTAATCATTTTTGGCAAACTTACTCTTCTGTGATCTTTTACACTATTAGGTGGTAGAATAGTCTTTCGTAGGGTGGGGTTTTATACCCCACCTTGTAGAGACAAGGCATGCCTTGTCTACATAAATGCCGGTAGCGCAATGATTAACGATACACTATGAAAATGCCTATTTTTTGAGTATCCACTTCACAGCATCCAGGAGATCATCGGCTATAAACACAGGTTTATGATTGAACCCCGGAAGAATGAAATCAACCTCTCCAAGACCATACCCTGTCTTTACCATGATGCTTTTAATATTGCTCTTACTGGCAAATTCAAGGTCTGTAAAGTGGTCTCCGATCATGTATGACTTTTCAAGGTCTATATCAAATTTTTCCATAGCCTTTTTAATCATGCCTGTCTTTGGTTTACGGCAGTCACATTCTATGGCATATTCCTTAATCTTGCTTCTGGGGTAATGAGGGCAGTAAAAGATGGCATCTATCTCTGCCCCTGATTTTTGTAAGGTATCTTTCATATATGTATGGATCTGTTCAAGCAGCTCAAGGGAGAAATAGCCCCGTGCAATGCCTGACTGGTTTGAGACCACAATAACAAGAAAATTATTCTCATTTAAAAGCCTTATTGCCTCAGGTACACCATGTAAAATATGAAACCTGCTCAGGTGGTTGATATAACCCATCTGTTCATTTATTGTTCCGTCTCGATCTATAAAGATGGCTGGCCTTTTCATGATGATCAATTATTCCTTTCTGTCCCACTGTGAACAGTTTGTTTAATCCCTATTATTAAGCATTTTCTGATTTTCCGGCGACAGGAGTCTAGGTAAATTGACCCTTTATGTCAATTTGAAATTATTTTTATCATATTCAGCTATTTAAGAGCCAGTCAAATTTAACTGAGAAAACCTGAGCCAAGTTCCCTCTGATGGTCATTTTCAGCACTCAGGTTTTTTATATGAAAGAAATATTTAAAAAGTATTCTGACGTCATCCCTGAATGACCTGGTTGATGCATAGAAATTTTCAGAGACTATCCTTTCTTCCCATGTTGATACAGGGTTCTTTTCTATTTCCCACAAATGTATAAGTCCTGTTGGTGCATTTAACCTTACCTTCTGCCAATCCTCACGGAGCAGGGCAATCTCCTCTTCAGAAAGGATTGAGTTACCAACCAGCCTGATATCACCTTTTATAACATTGATTAACCCTGGTAGTTTACTGATTAATGAATGGCTGCTCTTGAAGTGGTATTGAGATAATACAGAAAGCTCAGGATTCCCCTTCATATCCCTGGAACCATAACCCCCGTATCCTGTTATTGTATCAAGATATCTTTTTGAGGGGCACAGGAGATGATATATGTAGAGAGTAAGCATTACAGGAGTGAAAAGACAGAAGAGGAATAGCGCTACAACTATGTTGAAAATCTTTTCCAGTTTTTCTTTAAAAAGATTTTTCTCCATATTCCCGATAATAGTATCATCATCCACATACAGATTTGACATTTCTGGCAGGTTAAAAATAAAATTCTGATTAACTATTGAATCGTTTATCTCAGTATTTGTCCCGACATAGGTCTTTTCACAGATAATACTTCTTTTTATACTTGAGTCACTGTCAACAATGACACCATCTCCAATGATTGAATATTCACTGATTGATACTGAGTTCCTGATACTGCAATTTTCACCTATCAGGACAGGGGTATCTATTTCGGTTTCCGGATCGATAAAGGAATTCCTGCCGACCCATAACCCCTCTCTTATCTCTTTTCCAGGTATGGTGATGCTGCTTATCTCACCTTTTAATATAGCCCTGTTTACCTCAACGTAATCGTTCACGGTCTCAATAAGAGAGTAATGGAATTCAGACCTGTAGGTATTTGATTTTAATCCTACATCAGATAAATTCTTAATAATCTCCTTAATACCAATATGCCTTTTTATATTAGTCAGGAGACATAATGCACGATGGCTCATTATAAAAGGACGGAATTTTATGAGACCGGGTTTTTTCATTTCTAAAGGCGTTACCGGGAGTGTGAGGTCTGCAAGGGTCTCATTGTGGAAATTAAAAAAAGAAGCAATATCCAGGTTTGTTATCATGTTTACAGGAAAGCAAATAAAGCCCTCCTCAATGCTGTTTTTAATACGTGAAATAGCATCTATTGCTCCATGATATTCTCTGACAAGCGAATAGGAGATGTTGCAGCCCCATCTTTCTCCCATTTTGAAATATTGTTCAGTCTCATAAGGTTGATGGTTCAGTATGAAAATCATATCCCTTATGTTATTTTCAAGTAAAAGCTCTATCAGATGCTCTGCCACAGGTTTATTTACAACAGGCATCAGGTAATCTGATGTCCAGTTGGATACAGGGCTTAGAAGCTCGGGATTATCAGCAGGCAGGACTATTGCCTTCATATTGAACCCCTTGATAGAAATTTGTCATTATCAAAATCCGCTATTACCTTGAACAGGCTATTCAGTTTCATAATGTTGAATATCTGCATGATATCCTTGTTGGCATTGCATATAAAAGGGATTTTGTTATGTAAAAAAAGATGTTTTTTTATTTTGATAAAGAACGTAAGACCTGTACTGTCTACAAATTTCAACCCTTTCAGATTAATGACACAGTTATTATCGTCTATGGATTCTAAAATGCCCTGCATATCAATCTTAGTTATGTTTGCTGCATCAAGTCTGCCAAAAAGCTCTATTTTAAAAAGACCTTCCTTGAAGGATGTTGTATATGAGAAGGAGGTTTTATCGCTTACATCCCCTGTTTTTTCAGTAATATTTACAGAATCATTCTGATTCCATTCTTTTACAATATCCCACAGACGATTATATTTTAGTAATTTAGCTACACATGGTTTTATGCCTGTCATGAACATACTTTTATTGATGCTGTTGCAATAACTCCATACATCAACCAGAAAACCCATAACATAAAGATCCAGGTGCCTTGTATCATTAAGATCAATAACAAATGATGAATCCTTATTATTAAGGATGAAAGACCAGACATCAGAGATTGATTCCTTTGTTGCATTACAGGGCATCTTCAGTTTAACAGCCTTTTCTTCAGTCCTTACATTGATAGTAGCTCTATTTGAGGTGTACAATTTTTGAGACCCTATTTTTAATATCAACCTGCCTGTCTTATGTAAAAGTATCGGGAGCAAAATGGAGAAGCCAAGTTTAAAAAAACTAATAAAATAACGTTTCCATAAACGGACAGGGTCCTTGTATATCCTGTATATCCACTCAAGTCCATTTCTCTGCATCCAGTAAGGCGCCCTTGATACATCACCGGTAATAAAACTGAAAGAGCCGCCTACACCTATTGATACCGGCACCCTGATATTATCCCTGTTTCTGTTAAACCATATCTCCTGTTTAGGATTACCTAGGCCAATAAAAAGTATATCAGCCCCTGATTGGTTTATCATGGTAACGATCTTCCTGTCTTCCTCAAGGGAATCAAGCATGGCTTCCCCTTCAGTAGTAATATCAGGGGAGTATGTTCCTGCTATTTTAAGCCCGGGATATCTCTCCATAAGTATCTTTGCAGCATTGTCAGCAATACCTGGTCTTGCGCCAAATAAAAATATGGATTTATTAAGTTCTACAGCCTTTTTTGATATGAAAGGGAGCATGTCAGACCCTGCAACCCTTTCCTTAAGAGGCGAACCCATTAGCCTTGATATCCAGACAACAGGCATGCCATCAGCAGTAACAAGATCAGCGCGTCTCAAAATATCCAGCAGTTCAGGATGACGCGAGCGTTCACTACTCCATGATATGGTGTTTGTTATAAAATCAACATTTACGGTTGCTACATATTTGGGCGTATCGCTCTCTCTGTAGTCGTCTATCAGCCTGAATACTGAGTCAACCGCTTCAGTCATTGTCAGGTTATCAATGGGGATACCTAAAACTGATATACACTCTCTTTTTAGCATCAATATGCCCCCTTCCCTGTAAGTACCGCCGGTATGGTTTTGAAAAGGAGTTTAATATCTGTCCATATGGACTGGCTTTCTATATATTGCAGATCAAGATCCACCTGGCCATCAAAGCCTATATTGCTCCTTCCACTGACCTGCCAGAAACAGGTTAACCCTGGAGTAACATCAAGCCTTTTAAGATCTCTAAGCCTGTATTGTGAGACCTCTGATGGAATAGGGGGGCGGGGCCCGACTATTGACATGTCTCCTTTGAGGACATTAAAGAGCTGAGGCAGCTCATCAATAGACAGCTTCCTTATGATCTTTCCTGTACGTGTCAGCCTGGGGTCTTTTTTAATCTTAAAAATAAGAGACTGGGTCTCATTCAGGTTATCTAAATCATTTCTTATACGGTCTGCATCAGTTATCATTGACCTGAATTTGTATATGATAAATCTTTTGCCCTTTAGGCCTACACGTTGCTGACAATATATTACAGGCCCCCAGTCTTCAACTTTAATAAATAAGACTGTAATAAGGAAAACCGGTGACAGCGCAAGGATCAATAATATAGATAGAATAACATCAAAACATCGTTTGATTATCAAGGTGGATTTAATAACAAGATGCCAGCTGTAACGCTTGAAAATATAATAGATGACAGAACGAAAGCGGGCAAACCTGCTCCCGCCTTTTGCGTATCTGTCAAAAAGTCTGTCTCTTAAAACATTTTCCCGCACACATGCTCCACAGTAAAAATATTTGTCGAAAAAATACAACGGGATTTTTTATACCTGTTAACCAATCTCTGAAAAAGTATCGGGATAATATATGAGAATCTTTAATAAAAATTGAAATCAGTCCAGTTTATCGGCTGTAAACGAACATTTTTTTCATTCTTAAAATAAAATAGGTTCAGTATTTTTTTATATTGCAGTTATTTAGATCCGGTAAGGCGATGCGGCATTATTATTGCATTAATTAAATATTTTTATATTAAATCTGGAACAGGCACTGAATTTATTGACTAATATCATAAGGGGAGAATTTCCTATGGGCAAATACATTAAATTATCAAATATAATATTTTTTGTTTCCATAGCACTTTTATCTAATACTCAGCTATTTGCTATGGGTCTATTTCCAAAACCCCCGGGAAATAACCCACCTGTAATAAATAATCCTCCTCCATCTGCACCTACGCCCCATGCAATTGTGCTTATAGGTATGGGTGCATGTGGTGTGGCAGGTTTTTATTTAGGCAGACGAAAGAAAAAACAATAAAATTACAAATAGTTAAGAAAATTAAAAAAGTGTCGATTAGAGATTAGCAGTTATTGATTCAAGGCAAATTAAAAATCTCAGGAAAAGGCCAAAAAAAGATTTTTTAAATAAATTAACTCCTTATTTGGTTGCTAATATGAAAAAACAAATTTTATCCTTATTATTTTGTATGATGCTGCTACTTATCTCTTTAGCCAGTAATCCTGCATATGCAAAAAAGCCACCATGGGCAGGTGAGCCGGGCGGGCCAAAGGATTATGATCCCCCGCCATCTGCTCCTGAACCCATATCCATGATACTTATAGGTATGGGGGCGAGTGGTGTCGCAGGTTATTATTTAGGGAAGAGAAAGAAAAAGTAGATTTACTGCATGTTGATAAAATAAGCTGCGCAGGTTCAATGGAAACAGCCGAACAAAAAGATTTTTCTAATAAACAGGAATATTTTTTATACTGCATAATAATATGTATAGCAACCTATCTGCTTTTTTACCCATACTTTAAATGGCTTTATATATTATGGAAGAATGATCCTTTTGATACCTTCGGTTATCTTGTGCCTCTTGTTTCAAGCTGGATTATATTTTCTAAAAGAAAGGAGATATTTTCAAAACCTGTGGGTAAAAATAAATGGGGGTGGGTTATTTTTATTTCAGGCGTTACTCTTGCAATTCTCTATTGGTGGAACAGACAGGCAGTTGTGGCATCTCTTGGTTTGCCAATTGTCCTTTTTGGCCTGTCGATGATTGTGTGGGGAAAAGAGCGAAGTCGTTTACTTATCTTCCCTCTCTTTTTTTTGGTTTTTCTCTATCCATGGGGCGATATCCTTGATGCTGTAGTTGGATTACAATTAAGACTATTCAGTGTGAATGTTGCCTATTTTTTATATAAATGCATGGGGATGGATGCGGCTGTTTCCGGCACCTTGTTATACACCGGGCAATTTCTTGTAGATATTGCGCCTGCATGCAGCGGGCTAACCATATTAAATGTGCTCCTGTTCATGGGCGCTATTGGGGCATATTTGTATAATGGAAGAAAATCAAAAGGCGTAATGATCTTTGTATCGGTTATTCCTTTAAGTATTTTTCTGAACACCATTAGAATCTATTTTACAGGTCTGGCAGGGCATTTTATTAACGAGGAAACCGCCATGAGTTTTTATCATGACATATCTGGCATGCTTATATTCGGACTTGCAATGCTGATTTTGTATTTTGAAGCCTGCATCTTTAACCGAATGGATGAGACTAAATGACCATAGAAAAAATAGGTATATTAAAAAGGATTTTGTATATTGGACTGGCAACAGGGATACTGATTGAAATCATCCTGATATACAAGGATATTTTTATTTGGATGAAAACCGCATGGTTTAACTATCCTCCTGACAGGTTTGGCATTTTTATCCCCCTGCTTTTTTTATTCATATTCCTGTACAGGCTTGTAAGGGATCCTGTTAAAAAGTTAAATGGCAACAGGGTTGGACTCCTTGTAATATTAAGCGGGGTGTTAATCTTTATTGCCGGCATTTTTGTTGATATTCATATCATACAGGCAGCCTCACTTATTGCCACATGCTATGGCATTGTCTGGTATCTGATGGGCACTGACTGGGCAAGGAAAATGCTCTTTCCATTTTGCTTTCTTTTTTTAATGCTCCCTACCTCATCGTTTTTAATGGAGTCTATTTTCAGTGTACCCCTGAGAAACATGATTGCAAAAATTTCATGCAAAATACTCAATTCAACCGGGAGTCCGTGTGAAACAATAAACTGTGTTATGTATCTATATGACACAGAACTTCCTGTTCAATATTTCAGGGAATCCATATCATCATTAATGATGCATATGATCCTTACCTGTATTGCAGCGGAATTTTTATTTATAAAGAACTGGAGCAAGTTTTTATACCTTCTTTTGCTATGGGCCCCATACGTTATGATATCTCACAGCATCATTTATCTGGCAATGGGGTGGTGTTATGCATCAGGTGGTATTAATCAATCTGAAATCATCTGGGCATTCAGGAAATGGCTACCTGCTTTAATACATATTTTGATGCTTATTTTTACCTGGGCCATGATCAGAAAATACTCAGGGAGAAAAGAAAATGGCAGTAGATAAACAGGTAAAAAAATTAAAAATAATATTCCTGATTCTTCTAGTTGTAATCATTTTTTTGTACTGGTTCGATCAGAAACAAAAAAATATAGAAATAGGCTATTCGCTGGATAATATAACAATGAATATAGACGGATGGAAAGGGGGCAACATTTCTCCGAGTGAAAAGGAAAAAACCTGGGTAGAGCAGGGGGACCTGGTGATCAGAGGTTATCAAAAAGATAATAATACAGTATATCTGGTTGCAATACAGGAGAAGGGAGACCGTCACAAGGTCCACTCCCCGCAGGACTGTTACTCTGGTTCAGGCTGGGTGATCTTAAAGAAAGACAGTATAAGTATAGGTGATGCTAACAGCAAAATTAAAATTGTTCGCAGAATGCATGTGGTAAAGGACAGCAACTCAAGACTTGTCTATTACTGGTTAACAAATGGAGAGGATAGAACAGAAAGTTTTAAAAGACATCTGGTTTTGTTTCTGAGAGATATTCTGGTAAAAGGGAATTTCAAATCATGGGTTTGTTTTCAGATATCTGCTGAAATAAAAACTGATGTTGAGGCTACTTCTGAGCTGATTGAATCATTTATTAATGATCTTGATAAACAGGCTGCTTCAAGGTAAAGGTAAATCAATGAATGAACCTGTCGATATATTGTTTATTACCTTTAACCGCATAGAGTATGTCAAAAAAACTATTAAACATCTGCTTGGTGATACTACAAATTTCCGCCTCTATTTATGGGATAATGGCTCAAAAGATGGTGCTGCTGATGTTATTAGAGAAGTAAAGGATGAAAGGATCGCAGAACGTCATCTATGTCCTGTTAATGTGATGCAGGCCTACCCGACCGAGTGGTATCTTGACAGATGCAGATCAGAGATTATTGGCAAGATCGATGATGATACAATTGCTCCATACGGATGGATAGACAAAATAGGAAATGCCCTTAAAAAGAATGAATCTCTTGGCATGGTAGGTTGCTGGACATTCTGGCCTGAAGATTATGAAAGAAACAGAATCGAGGCATCAAAGAAGGTTATAGACTTTGGAGATCATCAGATTCTGCACAATTCCTATATTGGTGGAACAGCTTTCCTGATGAAACGTGATATCGCAAAAAAATATTATATCAGGAATCATATGGGTAATGCCTTTCCGATAGATCGTATAAAGATGACAGTTGATGGTTACATAAGTGGGTGGTATTTTCCTCTCATATACGCTGAACATATGGATGATCCCAGGTCAGAATATTGCCTCATGAAAAAAAAGGATGAGTTTAACAAGAATGCCGCTTTAACCGCAAAGGTACGTAATATCAGGACACCTGAACAGTATCTTGAGTGGATCATGCAAGATGCGGATAATATCCTTACTACCCCGGTAAACAGGCAGTTAAAAAATATCCATGGTGAAAACTCTCTTGTCAACAGGATAAAAAGAAGGCTTAAAAGCTCAATTTCAAGACTGCTTTAGTTATTTCTTCAAGACATATATTAAGGATAAAAATGTTTTTTAAAGGTCTTTATATAAAATTATTCAAAAGCAAAACCGATTCTCTCAAGCTTTTAAGCATGCGATCCGCTATGTGGAGTTTAATGGGTAAGGGCGGAAGCCATATGATAAGGCTTGCCGGGAATTTAATCCTTACACGCATTCTTTTCCCGGAGGCATTTGGTCTCATGGCCACTGCCAATATTGTGCTGGTTATGGCAGAACTTTTTTCTGATACAGGTGTTAAAACCGCTATAATCCAAAATCCAAGAGGCGCAGAACCTGCTTTTCTTAATACGGTTTGGGTGATAAATATAATCAGGGGAATAATCCTAAGCGGCTTTATTATAGCAATAGCCTGGCCTTTATCCGCATTCTATAATCAACCTGTATTAATGAATATCTTTTTTATTATGGGTATAAGCCATTTTATATCAGGCTTTGAAAACCCTGCACTTCCTCTCCTTATAAAAAATTTCGAGGTGGAAAGACAGGTAAAGATGGAGCTTGTTACTCAAGCAGTAGCATTGACTACAACTGTTCTGTTTGCATATTTTATGCAGTCAGTCTATGCGCTCGCCATTGGATACAGTATATCAGTGCTTTACAGGTTGATAGCTACATATTTTGCAATCCGATTTCGACCTCGTTTTTCATGGGACAGGGAAACAGGAAAAGAGATATTTAATTTCGGCAAATATGTATTCATCAATACCCTGATCACAGTGACAGTCTTTCAGCTTGATGTACTTCTGATCGGTAAGATACTGGATATGACAAATCTATCTTATTACAACATAGGTAAAAACCTCGGCATACTGGTATTCACCTTCTGCAGTCAGGTGGTATCACAATCATACCTGCCTGCTGTTAGTTCAGTTCAGAATGATATCTTAAGGGTACAGCGTATCTTCAAAAGAACAATTACCTTTTTCCTGACGATTTCTATTCCTGTTTCTCTGATAATGATAATATTTTCATACGATATCATACAGATAATGTATGACCCCAGATATAAGCTTTCATATATATCTCTTGCCTGGCTTGCCATGGCCGGGATGTTCAGGATTATTGGGAATTTCTCCGGTGCCACATTTTTTGCGTTAGGAAAACCAGCGCTTGAAACTTCATCAATGGCGATAGGTCTTTTTATTGTAGCTATAGCGCTTTTTACAGGTGTCCATATGGGCGGGCTTTCAGGCGTCTCATGCGGGGTAGCTATTGCTATTTCATTTATACCTGTTATAGAAAGTTTTCTACTTGTACGCTCAGTAAAATTTTCTATAAGAACTGTTATAGGTCCATACCTGCAGGTATTTTTTATCGGTGGTATTTGCCTTATCGTTCATATGATAATTAAGTCATGGTTTATCTCCATGTTTCATAACAGGATTTTATATGCCTTATTTATAGCAATCTTTTCTGTAATTTTATCACTCCTTGTATTCCGCTATATTGAAGGGCCAAATCCATTTAGAGACAGGGGAGGGGGCATACCAAAAAGCTAAGGAAGGCTGGTTTTCTTAACTCTAATCCTGTTATGCAGAGGTTTTCCAGATAGTAAACCATAATAATGTCTGATCACCCCGAAAAGCTGCGGGAATACAATAATAATGGCATTTACAGTATATATTATTGTATCTTTCCATGGTCTGCTAAACTGGTTTTTAAATCTAAAAATGCTGAATGCCGGTTTTACTGCAAACAGTAAAGCGAGTATCAGACCAGAGAACACAAACCCAGATATGAATCCTGCCAGCATTATGATAAGCGGTAATAGAGACCTGATCAGTATGCGCAGTGTCTCTCTTAACCATATCTTTTCTCTGTTTTTGATATATCTAAATGAGATTTCTGCATATGCATATCCACCCCGAAATGCCCTTTTTAGATATTTTATAAAACTGCTCATATTGATATCATGTCTGGCCATGGTATGGCCTGAACGGTTAATGAACCAGCCCTTTTCCCTGATCCTGTAACTTAAATCAGGGTCTTCACCTGCAATCAGGTATTCATCATACCCATTAGCATCCTCCAGTGCCTTACGTTTAATCAATACGCCCCCGCCGAAGAAGTTACATGGTCCCTCTTTACCTGCCCACTCCATTTCTGCGAGTATATGATATATGTTTTTATCCGGATAGGTTTCCCTAAGCATTCCTGTTACTGCACCAACATTATCTTTCAGTATATTATGAGCATGCATAAGCCAGTCAGGATCAATTATCATATCGGCATCAAGAAATTGTATAATTGGAGCAGAAAGAATATGCCATCCGGCATTTCTCCCTCGTCCCGGCGTTGGGTGAGGGTTATTAAGTTGTATAACTCTTACACCATTAAAGCCCATTGCTACATCAGTAGTGTTATCAGATGATCCGCCATCAACATATACTATATCCAGTAAGTCCTGCTGGTAATTTGCATCCCTGATGGCCTTTATGCAATCAGCAATATGGGCGGATTCATTTATCCCTATTATTACAACGCCTATCTTAGGAAGTATCTTTTCCATAATTTATTTACTTTTATATGACCTGTATACTTCACACAATGTAGCCATGATTTGGTTCATGATCTGTTTTGAGTTTTCTCTCTTATTATGCGCTTTCAATGAATTACTATGCAGGTTTTTTATATATACTACTGCATTCCAGAAAAGCTCTATACCCAACACAATAATAGCATAATACCACCCATAAAATTTTTGGTAATATTTCCATTCACTTTCAAGACGTATTTTAAGTATCTGTTTGCCATTTTCCGAAAAAGTGCGGTCAGATTTTTCTGCGCTTTTTCCTCCCAGATGCACTATCTCTGTATGTGGAAAATAGAACACATCCCATCCTGATCTTTTCGCTGCAAGGCAGTAGTCTACCTCTTCAAAATAGAGGAAATACCGGTCATCAAGATATCCTATTGAATCCATTGTTTCCCTGCGTATGAGAAAATAGGCACCTACAACCCAGCCAACACGCAGTGGATATGAATGATCCCACCATGTATAATCTACCCTGCCAAAAAAGCGCGATTTTGAATAACGGTCAGAAAGCCCTGTAATGGTGAGAAATTTATTCAACGGTCCTGGAAGCATACGGGCAGATGGCTGCATCCTGCCGTCCGGGTCTGTGAGTTTACAGCCAAGTATCCCGGTATCAGGATGCTGATCCATATATGAAATAGTCTTTTCAAGGGTATTTTTTCTAATAAAGGCATCTGAATTCAATAAAAGTATATACCTGCCTTTTGCTATCTTCATACCGGGGATATTGCCGCCTGCAAAACCTCTGTTTTCTTTAAGTCGTATAAGCCTGACCCACGAAAAATCAGTTTCGATCATTTCAGCGGAACCATCCTTTGACCCATTATCAACTACAATTATTTCAATATCTATTCCTGTTGAATTCTCTTTAACGCAATTGATACATTCTTTAGTTAATTCTCTGGTGTTAAATGAGACTATAATTATGGATATGTCAGGTATTGATTGGCTATCATTATTTAACATATTAACACCCTTACAGATCATGGCTTTCCTTATTCAGACTCCCCTGTACAAAGCCTGTTGTCCAGTATGATAACCCTATTAGAAATAGAGGTAATGACCTGATAAACCGGAAGATATGAAGCGGACCAGCATTTATAATCCTTGGAATAATCCGACAACATTTTATAATAAAAAATAGAGGTGCAAAGATGAAAGGAAATAACCCTTTTTGAGAAAAACTTCCTGATTCCTTTTTCCTGTATATTGCAACATATTTTCCAAGCAGTTTTTGATTCGCAAAAAAGCTTTTCCAGTTTTCCCTGAAAATATGGGAAACAGTTATTTCAGGCACAAACCAGACCTTTTCAAACCTGCCTATATTTTTTCCCAGTATTACATCCTCAGATGCCCTTATATCAGGAAAACCTCCGGCCTTTAAAAACACTCCCCTTTCACAGAACAAATTACAACTAGGAACGAACATCTTTACCCTGTTGACTCCAACAGGCAGGAATTCATTGAATTGAAGGTAATACTGTGCCAGGGCGATGGATTTGCACCTTTGAAAATCAGGAACCTCTATTCCTCCCCCACCGGTTAAATAACCTGATTCATATGCCTTTTTAATTTTGTTCAGAAAAATAGGTGAAGGGACAACGTCGGAATCAATGAATACAAGTAAAGTACCACTTGATTGACTTACCCCCAGATTTCTGCCTTCAGAAGGAGAGAGTCTTTTTTCCGATCTGATAAATTTTATAATCTTTAATGAACCATATTGAGAAATAATACTCTCCATATTTCCATCATCAGAGGAATCAACCACAATAACTTCATAACCATCAATTTTTTCCTGGTTAATTATTCCTTCGAGTGCATGCACCAGTGTCTTTGATGAGTTATATGAAGGTATAATTACTGAAATCTGTATGCACATAATATGTTTTTTTATCAGAAAATATTTGAGAAAAATTCAGCCATCTGTTTACAGTTCTTTTCAAGATCATACATGGTTGAAACTTTTTTTCTTGCATTTGTTCCTATCTTTTCCTGAAGCTGCCTGTCTTTTAAAAGTAATTCGATCTTGTCAGCAAGTGTAACAGAATCTGATGGGGCAACAAGCAGGCCATCTTCATTATCATTAATCAGTTCAGGAATCCCTGTTATACGGGTGGTGATACATGGGATCTCTTTTGCCATTGCCTCCATTAAGACAACAGGGACACCCTCTGCAAAGCTCGGAAGGACAAACATATCAGCGTTATCATAATATATTTTTACAAGATCCTGCCCCAGGGCACCAGTAAAGGTGGTTGAATCATTGACGTTAAGATCCCTTGCCAGTGACTCAAGAGATACACGATCAGGCCCATCTCCAATAAATGTCAGAATAAAATTTATTCCCCGCTTTTTTAAAAAAGCACAAGCCTCTATAAGGATATGCTGACCCTTGGCTGGAACAAGCCTTCCAACACAAAGTATGTTAGGAACTTTATTGTTACAGGGTTGGGCAGGTGTGAATTTGGATATATCAACACCGCAGCGTATTATAAAAAATTTATTCCAGAAATTATAAGGTACAATTTTTATCAACTGGCTTTTACAAAAATGGCTGATACATCTTACCTTTGATGCCCTTGTTATCTTATCTACGATAAGGTTATTATCTATGTTATAGAAGATATCCGGGCCATGAATACTCAGGCTGAATGTAAGAGTACCGTAACAAGCAGCTATCATAGCGACTGTAGCAGCAGGATTTGCAAAATGGACATGGATATGATCCACACTGTGATTCAATGCCCAGTTCGCAAGTATACCCGCCTCAATAAAATAACCAATTGTTTTTAAGAGACCGAAATGACCTTTTCGCGAGAATTGGCAGGTATTAGTCAACATTGAATAATAGCCGGATGGAGACTTGATCAAGAGTTTAAGATGATCAAGCAGTATATTAATTTTTGTTCTGTTTTTTATATACAATGTATTTTCCGCATCTATTTTTTCTTCATCGGTCATTTTTATCAGCATCTCCGGTCTTCTGATGGATGCTGTTTTAATATCAAGACCGCTTTTCCTTAACTCCTGAACCTCTCTGAAAATAAAGGTATGAGAAATAGCCGGATATTCGCTTGCGAGATAGGCCAAAGTTTTATTGGAAGTCTGTATTTTGTTCATATCATCACCTATAATATTAAAACAGTAAGTTATTGAACATTTACTGTTAGTTTTTCCTTTCAAATATAACGAGCAGGAGTGACATAATAAGCCCGTTGATCTTTTTTATTAGAATCGTAAAGATGGCGCGTGTATGAAATAAGAACAAATATTATTATTGATATCTCGATCCACCTTTCTGTTCGGAAACCCAGAATTCTAATATTCATCAATTGATCAATAAAATGCAATGAAATTGAATTAATAAGGTTAAAGGCAAATAAAATTATCAACCAGCGTATTACATGTCCGTTATAGCTAAAAATGCCTGAAGAAGATACCTCATTAATGACAGCAACTAGTAATAATATTGAGCAAATACCGGTTATTGAGATAACCTGAAATGAATAACGATTATTATACCATCCCTGATTATTTGCCATAATTCGTATGTTATCCATTAAGGTTTTAGATATATCAAAGACACATGATATCAGGATCATAAAAATAGTAATTGAGATTATTATCCATATTAATCGGTATCCATTCAGGTCTTGTGGCTTTACAATACGAGTTGATTTAGTCAGTGTATGGAGGCTCATTAAAAACAGTGAAAAATAGCCTGCTCCTATTAATAAGTTGATTACATTCATGCCATATAACAGAAAAACTTTCCCTGCCATTTTTTCCCGTTAAAAAACTATAAAAACCTTGGTTGATAGATCATTTTACCAATAGTTTCTAAAAGAGGTATTTTCTGATTATCTTTTTCCTCTAAAGACTCTTTGACCAGTCCGGTAATTCCTCCAGACGCGACCATGAAAATAGGATTAACCATTGCATTAAGCAGACTGTCAATCATATATAGACCCAGCAGTACTGAAAGCATTGTGACTGGTATTACTTTTTGATGAAACAATTCATGAGGCCTGTATAATTTCATAAGAATAAATACTGGGGTAAGAATTGATGACATAAGGGCAGCAAGCCCAATCATACCATTTTTTCCAAATACAATAATCCAGAGACCATCGGTGATCGTTATATCCTGACCTTCCTCATCATAAACCCTTGATCTACCCCATCCACCCCAGCCAAAGATCTTTTTTTCAAGTGCCTTTTCGATAAGTATGTTTTCATTGTCAATTCTTGTCCACAGAGATTGTGCCCTTTCCTTATCATGTTCGTAAACAAACATGGTGAAGTTTTCCGCATTCCAGTAACCAGTAGCCCTTGTAGATACATAAAGGATCGGTAATAGGATAAAACATATAAATACAATATTCATTTTGATCTTTTTTGTTATCAGAAGAACAGTTGCTCCCATGATAAAAAGTGCTATGGCGCCTGTTGATTTACATAACACTGAAGTTATCAGCAGTAAAATAACTAGAATAGCGATAGGTATTCCTCTTACCTTTTTAAGTATACCGGTTACCCAAGCCCAGAGGCCGATCAGGGTAGCGCTTATCATCCAAATTCCAACCATTAAACCATGTTCCATGAAAACCATTGGTCTGAATCCGCCATACCTAATAGTCTGTACAAATGCGCGTTGATGGTATCCATAGAATATTCTATGTAATTGCGGGCTAAACCTTATCTCAACCCAGCATAATGGCATGTAAATAAGGCCACCTATAAAAATGCCGAAAGCAAATTCTTTAAGACTTTCAAGGTCATTAAAATAGATTCTTCCAATGAAATAGGGAAACCCCCATGTGACAGTCTGTGCCAGGGATTCTGAAATGCCATCATATAATCCAAGGTCGTTTGAAAGTGAAGAGAGGGCAGGGCAGAGGCACCAAACAATCATGGGAATATCGATTATTTTAAATCTGAAAGAAAAGATACTATTTGAATCAAAAATTAATGCTGCAATTAAAACCCCCCAGCAGGTAGCTGACATTTTTGTGTAATCTGGAAGCCCTGGAATCGGATACTCAGCCATAGGAAGGAACATCCATGCAAAAAGGAAGGATGTTATTACAGCACGTCTGGGTGGCAATCTTGAAAAAAGGCCGATAACAATCGGTATCCAGCCAAACATCATTATGGGAACAAGTATGTTCATTAGCCTTTTTCTCTCAGATTAATGATTTGCTGCTGGATTATCCTGATACTCCTCACACGTGAGGTCTTAAGTACCGTCTCCGGCAATGCTGTCAGCGCTTCGTTTGCTGACTGGTAACTTGGATATGTTCCATATATTACTGAGTATCGTTCTTCTCCTTTATACCGGTTTTTATAGATAGCTATTTCATCTTCTGACAGGGCATGGGTATGCACAAAGACCGGTAGGTCAACCTTTTGGGGTGATACTATTAGTTGTATTGTATAGAAAGACTTATCCTGCTTTAAAATCCATCGCTCGTTGTTTATACCAGGAGTATCATCCTTCTGTGATTTTTGATCTTCATCGCTGACTGTATTTATACTGCCTGACTTCTCAACATATGCAGTAGATGCAACATATGATATCAGCAGGGTCACCTGTACAAAGAGAAATAGTACAAAAATTGATTTGCATGCATTAATAATTATCCTGGGATTAACAAATTTAAATATTTTTTTGAAGGATAGTTTAAAAGAGCTCCCTATGGTATTAACAGACTGCCAGGACATCCTGAATAGAGGATAGGGTTCATCCTGTTCAGGGTGCATTGTTTTAAGAAATGTATTTCTGACCAATTCCTGAAAAGGCTGGATCAGTTTAACAACAGTTTCCTGGAATTTAGTATTGTATCTGGGAGCCCCAAGGTTTAATACTGCTGCAATCGCAGGGACCTCCAGTTTTAAGAGTGTTTGCCCTGCCATATATACATACTGGTAGTAACTGCGATCTGACTGTATAATCAGGGGGATAATATCTGCCTGCACTATCAGGAATTCAGCCAGATCGCTTATCAGCATTGGCATTGTGTCAATCAGGATAAAATCATATTTTTCTTTAACCTGTTTTATAACCTTTGATATCTTTGATCTGTCAAGGTTTACCAGCTCATCATCGCTCGGAAGATGCCCTGCCATCAATAGGTCTATTCCTCTTTCTTTATCATGTGATATACAGTCTGAAAGTGCTGTATGGCCTTTGATATAGTCCAAAAGACCTTTTTTCTCTCTCTTGATATTGACCAGCTTTTTCAGGGAAGGATTTGCAAAATTGGTTTCAATAACAAGGATTTTTGGGCAAAGTTTTGACATTGCATAGGCTGTGTTGAGCAGGATTTCTGTAACACCGCTTTGAGCGTCAACACCTGTGAACACAGCAATTTTTGCTCCATGATTCTGGCGTTCTTTATCAAATTTTATAGCAAGGCTGTGAATGGATTGTGCCACCTTATTTGTTGGGTCATCCATCAGCACCCGTGAGAAGGGTGTACCCTTCATCCCTACCTGTAAATAATCATCAATAGGCCTGTGAGGGAGTGTGCCCAGACTATTCAGAATATCTTTTTCATTGCGGATCCGGTCATCAAGTATATCAAACAGGGCACATCCTGCTGTAATGAATCCAAATGAAAACATGAAAATCAAAATAATGAGTTTTTTAAGATTATTACCTGAATCCATCCCCTGTATATCGGCCATTCTTTCAAGCCTGATTTTACCTGGGGCTTTTGATTCAAGCTTTAATTCATATATCCTGGTGTCTACCCTGTTAAGCTGGATTTTCATCTGCTCAAGGCTGGTTTCTACCTGTTTGCGTGTTAATTCCTTTGTTGTTATTTCAGCTCTTTTCTTAAGTAGCAGGTCCCGTTCTTTGAGGATTTCATCCTCAATCATTTTTGCAGCATTAAGTTCTGTTTCTGCATGAATGATCTTTTCTTTAAGTTCCGTCTCTCTCTTATCATATAAAAATTTCCTGGTGTCTTCCTTGATGATATCTTTCTGTTCTTCTGTGTATTTCTTTATCTCTTTTATCCTTGCCTCTACCTGATGTTTCCCTGGGTTATCATCTGATAGGCCGACCTGTGAATCCCTTAGTTTGTGCAAAGACTCCTGTGCAAGTATATCGAGTTTTGAAACGACCGAGTTCTGAACAACTACCTCCTCTATATGGGCATCCAGTGAAAGTGACTTTAGTGATTCAGCTTCCAGTGTTATTGCTTTAAGTCTTTTTTCCTTTTCTACTCTATCCCTGTATGCCTTTTCATAGGACATCTGGAATTGGGAGGCATCATCATTGCTGCCTGCAAATACACTGGATGCGATTTGTTCTGATATCTTTTTTAATTCGATGGTCTTTTTTCCTATTTCAGCATTCAGATTCTGTTTCTCGGTCTGGAGAAATGAGAGACGCCTGTAATCTTTTCCCTCTTCATCTTTCTGATATTCCTCAATATAAACCTCCATGATGGCATTGACCATCTCAACCATACCTTTATCATTATCTCTCAAAAGAGTCACATCTATGAAATGTGTGCCACGGGGTTGTTCTACCTTCAGACCACCCCCCAGCAGTCTTGCTGCAAAGGAGAGTGTCATATTGTCCGGTAGATAATGCTGTTTAATATCAGGAGAGAGCTTTTCTATAGCCTTTTCAAGTATCTTAGGGCTTTGTATAAGATCCAGCTGTGTATTAATGAATTGATTATAATAACCAGCTACTGATCTTTCATCTGTGCGGGAAATGACTGACTCAGATTCAGGCAATACCACAAGCTTGCCGCTGACCTGGTAAAATGAATGATTAAAAATAAATGCGATGGGAGACAGTAACACAAACAGGCTGCCACCAAATACAACAATCTTGAGCCAGTGCCGCATAATGGTGGCTACAGGGTCAAATGGTTTTTTCGGTTTTATGGTAATGTCCTGTTGCATCATATTATTTATTAAAAAATATATATAAAACTATTAGTAAAATCGGATTATCATGCTGTTTTCATTAATCCGAAATCTCATCCTGAACTAAATTTGCAGTAATAAAAGTCCTGAGAAAAGGGTCTATCTGCCTTAAGTAATAATTAAATGAAGCTATGCCCTTTTTAGGTACATAAATAATATCATTATCCTGAAGGGTCTGGTTTTGAACGAAATTACCATTCTTTAAAAATTCAGCAAGATTAATTATAATAGGGCTATTTTGCTCTCTCATATCCCTTATGAGGCGTATTTTTGTTTTATTTGCATTTTCAGTTGGCCCGCCCGCCTGGTTGATTGCATCAAGAAATGACATACCTGAGGTCTGAATAGGATAAGAGCCCGGATTATTAACCTCACCCATTACAAAGACAGATGCATCGGTTGAATCAGGTATATAGATAATGTCATTATTGGCAAGGCCTATGTTAAGTTTCAGGTTGGCTTTACCCAGAAGTTGAAGCAGGTCTATCCATATGATCTGCTCTTTACCCCTTATAATATAACATTTTGATAGAAAAGCGGATTTGTCAACAGTAGGGAGCCCTCCAGCCATAGATAGTGCCTCAAGTATGGTTGCATGCCCATCAAGGTGGATAATACCAGGATTACTCACCCTGCCTAACACATACACCTTGTTATTCATGTATTTGAGCACTGTGACCATCACAATCGGGTCAGAGTATAGCTTGGAGTATATCTCTTTAATGGATTTTGTTGCACTATTAACCGTATTGCCGCCAATATTAAATTCACCTAAAAGTGGCAGGGTAATCCTTCCATATGGCCCGACCAGATGCTCACCTGACAACTCCGGTCTGTTCCATACATCTATTTTAATCAAATCACCAGGACCGATGAAATACTCCTTTGCAAGATTTGCTTCATACATCTTAATAATCTCAGGGGTTGCATACTGAATCTCATCATTGTCCTTACCATTTAAAGACAACTTCTGGAGATCCCCTGGCTCTTTTGTCTCCATTTTTGATGAGACACACCCCTGAAAAAAAACAGAGGTGAGTAACAAAAAATAAGCAATATGATCTATTTTAATATTCCACATTTTATTTATATGTAAAACACCTGTTACTGCATGATATTACTGATAAAATACAATGCAAACCCTGCTTATGGAATGTTTGCATTATTCCTTTGTTTAATTTTGCAATATATGTACCATAATAAGGTATTTTGAATATATTTAATGATTATCAATATTGATATAAAATAAGCTAAATGCGAATAAAATTATTATCAAGAATTTAGTTAGTCAAAATAGGGGTGATGCAATGGAGAATTTTGCCAATATTATGACGTATAATGTCAAACAAAATGGCTATACAGATATAATATTGGCATAGGCAGCATGAGATATAAATAGGCTAAAAGCCCTTGATCGCTGTATCAGTATCATCAAATATCTGGAATACCCGATGCATTCTGGTTAATTCCAAAAGGGCTCTTATCTGGTTTTGCAGGGATGAAAGCCTTATATCGCCCCCTTCATTGTTAACAATTCTCAGACACGATACCAGGCTTCCCAGTCCTGAGCTGTCAATAAACTCCACATCTTTCATATCTACAACAATATTACAGATTTCTTTTTTTACCAGGGAAGAAACTGTGTCCTTGAAGCTTTTTACAGAAGCGGCGTCAAGTCTACCTGTTAATTTTACAACACCGACTTTGTCAATAATCTCTTCATTAATATCCATTTTTCTTAGCTCTCCAATCTTATATTGATAATATGTTTTTAATATCTTTTAAACATAACAAGATGATTTCCCTTGTCATCGCTCCTGTAGGTGACATGGTTCATAAATTCCTTTATAAAACCCAAGCCTCTACCGGATTCTGATAAATTAGCGGCATTAGGCATGTCATTATCCGTATTTTTGATGCCAGCATTTTCAAGAATATTTGTATTCATTGTTTTCCCATGGTCGCATATCTCGATCTCTATCAGGGTATCTTTTATTGTGAGTAATATCTCAACCTCATTATCATATTTACTGCTGTATGCATGAATTATGCTGTTATTGATTGCCTCAACAGTACAAAGCTCCACCTGAAATACCTGCATCTCTGTTAAAGGCGTAAGAGAACATATCTTGTTTATTGCCATACCGGCAAGAGCAACATTTTCAAGATCACTCTCAATTATTAACTTGATCTTTTTCAATATATGCCCTTTATTGTCCAAATTATTTCATTTCAAAGGCAAGGAGTGATATGTCATCATCAAAATCACCCCCGCCTTTCCATTCCTTTAAATACTTTTCTACGTCAGTAATAAGGCTGTGCAGAGATAAGCCCTTGTTGTTTTTTATAATCTCAGTAAACCGTTCTGTCGAAAAGGCGATGCCTTTATCATTCGGGCATTCTATTATTCCATCCGAATATAGAATAAACCTGTCACCACTTTCAAGATAAAATTCGTGCTCTTCATATGTTGCCTCCGGGAATATGCCAACAGGAAAACCGCCTGATCCGATGAATGATGCGGAGCCATTTTTTTCAATTTTTATGGGTGATGGGTGTCCTGCCTGGGTGATATTAACCTGGCCAGTCCTTGCGTTGATTACACCATATACCATTGTAAAATACTGCATAGAATCATCAGATGCCTGAAAACGCTGGTTAAGGTCTTCCACTACATCCTTTGGCCGTGTATACTCATAGTATGGAGGTATTATTAAAAATTTCTTTAGCGGGCTATCCTGATTGTCAATGGGTGAAAGGTACCTGCTTAATGTTATGGAGAGAAGGGCAGATGGAATTCCATGCCCTGCCACATCAAGAAGGTAAAAACCAATATAATCATCAACAAGCCAGAAGTAATTAAAAATATCCCCAGCCATAAATGCCGCTGGCATAAAAAGCCAGTCAAATTCAACACCGGATATCATGGCGTCAGATTTTGGTAGAAGACTTAATTGTATCTTTGCTGCCGCCTCAAGATCCTTCTTTATTTCTGCATACGTATCAGCCAGTTTACGGTTTTGCTCTTCCTTGCTCTTTTCAAGCTGAAGTATACGTTCACCAATGCGTATCTTTACAAAGAGTTCGTCCCTGTCATATGGCTTTACTATAAAATCATCTGCCCCTGCCTCAAGACCTTCTATCATCTCACTTTTTTCTTCTTTTGATGTAAGGATAACGATATAGACATAGTGACCAAGGTCCGCACTCCTGATCCTTTTACAGAGCTCAAGACCATCCATTTCAGGCATTATCCAGTCAGTAATAACAAAATTGATATTACTTTTCTGTAGGATTTCCCATGCTTCTTTGCCATCTGAGGCCATTGTAACACTGTACCCCAGCTTTGAAAGGAGTCTGGCTAAAAGTACCCTTGAAGGTAAGTTATCATCTGCAATCAGTATGTCCATAATGGTTGAAGCCTGCAATATTTAAGCCAGACATAACTAAGAACCATTTCCTTAATATATACGCACGTTTTACTTGTTCTACCTTATTAGACCTTAAAAAAACCAAATAAAATCGTTTATTATCGGAGCTTTCTCCGCCGTTTTTTTGACATGTGGAGAACTACTTGCAGGATTGTGGTTTACACCTATGATGATGTTTGCGGGCTTACAAGGAAGGCCATAACTGATCTTGTCCTTGAAAGTAAGACTATCATCGGATCAGCATGATTTTACCGGAATAATACTTGGAAAAGCTACTGGAGCTAATAAATAATTCAGGTAAAATTATGACAGCAGTTCAGCAAAGGTTATAACAACAGATTGGTAATAGGGGTAGACAGCCGCCTTCGCTAAAGCTTCTGCTGGCCAGGCACCGGTCTACCCTTCAAACCTTATAATAGATTCCTTTCTTTGTGATCAGAAAGGCCAGGGCTCATCCTGTGTGTTATTAACAACATTATCATAACATCTGCCTGAACGGGGCTGTGATATCTATTTGGAAATTTGATGAAAGCTGGAAAATGCGTTAAGTCCGGAATAGAGGATGCGAAATAGAGGTATTAGTCCAGAACAGGAGACCGATTATTTGCCTGTAAATTATTCAATTCATTCAAAGGGGGCTCCGGATTTTCATTTAGACAAAGGGTTTCCACTTCCTGTTTAAAGAGTAAAAATCTTTCCAGTTCATCATTTTTAAGAATTCTCCCTGATGGGGTCTTTATCGAAGCCGGGTTTACATTCTCCTTATTGTAAAGTACCTCATAATGAAGATGAGGCCCTGTGGAAATACCGGTTGATCCTACATAGCCTATTATGCTTCCCTGCTTTACTCTTACACCTTTTTTTATTCCTGGTGCAAATTTCTTCATATGCCCATAAACTGTCTGATAGCCGTTAGCATGCCGGATCCTTACATAATTACCATAACCGCCTTTTTTGCCAGCCATCTCTATAACGCCATCACCTGCCGCCATGATCGGGGTTCCGGATGGTGCAGCGAAATCAAGGCCTTTATGCATACGGGTATAACCCAGTATAGGATGGCGTCGCATGCCATAGCCGGAACTCAATCGTGCGCCATCAATGGGTGTTACCATAAGGGTTTTACGCACTGAACAGCCTTTTGCATCATACATATCTATCTCACCATCAGTGGCCTGATATCTGTAAATGGTGATCGGGTTGCCACTGGTATTGAGGGATGCATATAATAATTCACCCCCTTTAATAAAATTGCCATTTTTATCAACTACCTTCTCATAAAGTGCCTCAAAGCTATCTCCACTCTGTATGTCTCTTTGAAAATCGACATCATAGGAATAGGCCCTGATCATCTTGATAAGAATTTCTACAGGAATATCAGCGGCAAGGGCAGCGTTATAGAGACTGCTCTTTATTTCTGCTACTGCCTTGACTCTCTTTTTCTCAAGCTCATATAAAACTTCTTTTGATAAAAATGTACCCTCAGAGGAACGGGTTACCTGTATCTCCCTTGTAAGATCAGGTGCAAGGGTGAGACTGTGAAAAAAAAGAGTTCCAGAGGGGGGAGGGGTTTCAAAGTTTAAAATAATCTCCTGCCCCTGACGCAACTGCCTTGGATTAAACAGGTCTGAAAGAGACGATATAATGCTGTATGCATCCGTCCTTTCAATCCCTTCCCTTACAAAAAGCTCCATCAATGTATCACCAGGGGAAACTGTGATATTCTTTTTTACTATTTTTGGTAAAAGGGGCATATGCTTTTTGTCATTAGCGTCTGCTTCC
>JAAZBV010000021.1 GCA_012513605.1 Desulfatiglans sp.
CCTTTATGTCCTTCTCATCCATTATCAGAGGCTGTACCCTGACTACCTTGCCATCCTTAACCGTTACGGTTATAGGACCTTCATTCGTTAAACTCGTATATAATTTTTCCATTTCTCTCCCTTCCTTTCGTTCCTTAAGAATACCTTTACTGTCCCTCTAATATCAGGCTTTAGTTTTGTTTACAACACTAAAAATGGTAAATATATCATTTTAACTTGACACTCTAACCTAACCCCTCTATATTTCCCTTTTTTGAAAAAAGCTATATTTATTAAAATATATTATTGAAAAACAATATTTTGGAGGTCAATCGTGGCAGAAAACAAATATGAAATACTATTTTCACCTTATCATATAGGTAAGGTTCAGTTAAGAAACAGGTTTGTAAAGACAGCAGCTCAGACCTATTTTTTTGACTCAGGTGAAAAACGCGTCGGTGATACAGCAAAGGCATTTTATGGGGCAGTAGCAAAGGGCGGTGTTGGTCTTATTATTACAGAGACACCAGCAATGGAATGGCCCCTGCTTGAAGATGGCGACCGCAGATTCAGGGTCGATAATGACAAATATATCCCGCAGATGAAGGAATTAACCGATCTGGTTCACAGCCATGGTGCAAAGATATTTACCCAGTTCTATCATCGCGGCCCATGGGGACACGAATATCAATTCATAGCACAGCGTATTGCCGCATCCGCAGTACACTATACATCTCCCTATGATGTTCATCCGGAAGAGCCGCCACATTCATTGACAAAAGAGGAGATAGAGTGGTGGGTTGATCACTTTGCAGGCTGCGCAGTCAGGGTACAAAAGGCCGGTTATGACGGGCTTGAGATCAACGCAGGTGCTGACCACCTTTTCCACTCATTCCTGTCCAAATTCTGGAACAAACGTGATGATGAGTACGGCCCCCAGACAATGGAAAACAGGATGAGATTTGTTCTTAATGTTATTAGAGAGATCAAAAAACGCTGCGGCGAAGACTGGCCGGTTCAGGTACTCATGAATGCCTATGAATTCGGCGCAGGCCCTGAGGGAATTACCGCTGAAGAGGGTATCCAGATTGCAAAGGGATATGAGGCAGCCGGCGTTGACTCCCTTCATGTAAGAAACCACCTGCACGGGCACCATCAGGGTTCTTATCTGCATAACCTGCTCTGGTATCCTGAATTCTGCATTGAAGGACCTCTGGCTCCTGAAATGGACTGGAGCAAAAAAGGTGATCTTATAAATGTTCCTTCAGCAGCAAGAATTAGACGGCAGGTTACAAAACCCACTATCATGGTTCCATCAGGATTCACGGCTGATTATGCAGAGATGGTCCTTCAGAGGGGTGATGCAAATATCATCGGTTTCAACAGAAGGCTCTTTGCAGACCCGTTCTACCCGACCAAGATCAGGGAAGGCCGTCCTGAGGACATCCAGCCATGTACCCATTGCAACAACTGCGCAAAACGCTACAATGAGATCAGGCAGTGCCGTATAAATGCAGCATTCGGAACAACAAAATATGAAATTGACAAGGCGCCCAAAAAGAAAAAGGTTGTAGTAGTGGGTGGTGGTCCTGCCGGTATGCAAGCCGCAAGGGTAGCAGCTACAAGGGGCCATGATGTGACACTATATGAAGCAGGACATTACCTTGGTGGAAATCTTCCAATGGCATCTACCATCAAGAGCACCGAGCTTGAGGATATACCTTCAATAGTTACATTCTTCAAGACCCAGCTTAAAAAGCTTAATGTCAAGGTCAATATGGTCAAGGAAGTCACACCGGACATGATCCTTAAAGAAAAGGCAGATGCAGTGGTTGTCGCTGTTGGCGCTGTACCGGCTTATCCCGATGTGAAAGGTCTTGACAGCCCGAATGTTATTAAATCAACAACACTTTACAACATGCTGAAGCTATCCCTCAGATTTATGAGCCCTGACTTTCTGAATGCCTTCAGTAAATTCAGGATGCCTGCCGGATGGAACCCCTTTAAAACCATAGGTAAGAGGGTTGTTATAATAGGCGGTATGATCCATGGATGCCAGCTTGGCGAATTCATGGCAAAAAGGGGGCGTCAGGTAACCATTGTTGAACCCAATGAAGAGAATGTAGGGAAATGGCTTGCCCCTGAATACAAGAACCGGATGTTCCTCTGGTTCAAGAAAAAGGGAGTTACAGTTATTGGTGGTGTAAAACTGATAGAGATCACAAAGGAAGGGCTGAAGATAAAGACCAAGGAAGGCGAGGAAAAGATGCTTCCGGCAGATAGTATCCTTCCAGTAGGTTTTACTACCAACACTGATCTGTATGAATCACTCAAGGGCAAGGTACCTGAGCTTTATGCAGTTGGTGACTGTGATAACCCGGCGATCATTCCTGAGGCAACCGGTTCTGGCTGGAAAATAGGCAACCAGATCTAGCATTCGTTGATTTATCCAAATACAAAACCCGCAGCAAAAACTGCGGGTTTTTATTTGTATGATCCCATTTTGATACAAAATGCAGTACCAAAATTCTACTTGTCAGCATACCATGCGGCTTGCCGCATGGTATGCTGACAAGTAAGAAAAATTTATTTCCTCCAGAACTCGGGTGTGAGCAGCACAAGAACCGTATAAATCTCAAGCCTTCCTACAAGCATGCAGAAGATCAGCACCCACTTGCCTATTACCGGCACGCCTATATAGTTATCCATAGGCCCGACAGTGCCAAGGCCAGGTCCAACATTGAAAATACATGCAGCCACTGATGAAAAAGAAGAAACCATGTCAAGACCGAGCATGTTCATCAATATGGATGAGGCAACAAAAAGCATGAGATAGAGGGTGAAGAACCCCCATATACTGCTTAGTGTCTCCTGGGGCACAGCCCTTCCGTTAAGTTTTATAGTTGTTACCGCATGGGGGTGAATTACCCTGAATATCTCGTGATACCCATGCTTAACAAGCAGCATCACCCGCATGGTTTTTATACCGCCTGCAGTGGAGCCTGCCATACCGCCTAGGAACATTGCGACCAGAAGTAGCATATGGGAAAGGGATGGCCAGAGTTCGAAATCAGTAGAGGCAAACCCCGTTGTGGTAATTATTGAACTCACCTGAAAAGCCGCATGCCTTAAAGAGCTGAAGAGGCCTTCATAGACGGTACCATAGAGATCAAAGGTGATGAGTACAGTAAGTGCTGCGATCATCGAGAGGAAGACCCTGCATTCAGGGTCCTTCCAGTATATTAAAGGCCCGTCAGATATTAACCTGTAGTGAAGAGAAAAATTAATCCCGGTGATGAGCATAAAAATGATAATTACAATATCAAAGTAGGCGCTGTTATAAAAACCAATACTCAAGTTTTTCGGAGAAAACCCCCCGGATGGCATTGTGCAGAAGGCATGGTTTATAGAATCAAATATTGACATGCCGCCAATAGCCAGAAAAATTACCTGAAGCGCAGTGAGTAATATATAGACCTTCCAGAGTGTCTTTGAGGTATCAGATATCCTTGGCTTCAGTTTGTCCACCACAGGGCCTGGTATCTCCGCCTTGTAAAGCTGCATGCCTCCGACACCCAGGAATGGAAGTATTGCTATCGAGAGCACAATTATCCCCATGCCCCCGATCCACTGGGTAAGGCTTCGCCAGAGAATGATCCCGGGCGAAACTCCCTCTATATTCTGTAAAACCGTTGCACCGGTTGTAGTAAACCCTGAAACAGATTCAAAGCAGGCAGATGAAAAATCAGGAATAGCCCCTGAAATAACAAATGGTAATGCACCAAAAAGCCCTGCGGCCAGCCACCCGAAGGTTACGATCGCCACGCCATCCCTGTGGCTCAGATGCACAACCCTGTTTTTTTTGGTGCTCAGTAACATCAGGATACCAGAACCAACGGTAATGAACATAGACCATGCAAGGGCATGACTGCTTCCATCACCATCAAGCAGGGAGACCCCGAGCGGAAGACACATGGAGGCGCCAAGAAAAATAATAAGTATGCCTGTAAATCTTAAAACACTGTTCGGGTTCATCAGAAATAGTCCAGTTTAACGGTGAGGAGTTTTTCCAGCTTCGGCACAACCTCCTTAAGCGCAAAAAAGATTAGCCGGTCATTACTCTGTATCACTGTGCTTCCTGTAGGTATTATAACCTCACCACCCCTTATTACTGCACCGACCAGGGCGCCCTTGGGAAATTTTATCTGTGATATCGGTCTGTCTACGATATCGGATGTTTCAAGAGCCTCTACCTCAATGGCCTCTGCATGCTCGCCCTTAAGTGGAGCGACCGATATAACCTTCCCCTTTCTTATATACTGAAGGATAGCCCGTACAGCTGAGAGCCTCGGGCTTACAACCGTGTCAATACCGATTGCAGATACAAGGGGTATATAACTGAGCTTGCTTATCCTGGTTATAATCTTCTTCACACCCATCTCTCTGGCAAGAAGCGACATCAGGACATTGTTCTCTTCATCACCTGTAAGGGCCATCAGAAAATCCATTTCCCCTATATTCTCTTCAAAGAGAAGATCCTTATCTGTACCGTCACCGCATATGATAACAGCCTTTTCAAGCTGTTCTGACAGGAATGTGCATCTGGGGCTGTCTTTTTCTATTATCTTTGTATGAAGCCTTGTACCCTCCAGTGACTTTCCCAGGGCAAGACCTGTCTCCCCTCCCCCGGTTATCATGATATCTTTTACCTCTTTATCAACTATACCAAGAAAATTATATGCCCTGCTGATCTCATCCGCCTTTATAACCATGTAGAGGAGGTCACCTGTCTGTATTGTGTCTTTACCCTGAGGGATGAGCACCTTTTCATCCCTGATTATTGCGCCGATAAGCAGATTACCATATGAATTGCTTAACGTGGAAAGCTGGCGGCCTGCAAGATGTGAATCCTTCCTGATTGTAAAGCCTATAAGTTTGACCTTGCCATCCACAAAATTTATTACATCTGATGCCCCGGGCACTGTCATCAGGTTCATTATTGTCTCAACCATTGCGGTTTCAGGGTTGATAATCTGGTCAACCCCCAGCAACTCTTCGCCGAAAAGCTCCTTTTCATCAAGGTATTCCCTGTTTCTTACCCTCGCTACCTTCAATATGTATCTATTGAGATTTCTTGCCAGAAGGCATGCTATCAGGTTTGCCTCATCGCTGTCAGTAGCCGCCACAAGCATGTCCGCATCAACTATGCCCGCTGTTTTAAGTGTGCCGGGGCTTGTGCCGGAACCTATTACGGCCTGGACATCAAGATTATCAGTGAGCTGTTTTATCTTTGCAGGATCCTTATCAATAAGCACAACATCCTGCCCCTCCTCGGAGAGCTTCTGGGCGCAATGGAAACCGACCTCACCTGCCCCTACTATTATTATCTTCAATGAAAAGAGCCTCTTTTGATATGATTAATTACCAGTAATATTTAGTTCAGGCGTTAAAGTATGTCAATAGTCTTCAAACACCGGGAGAATAGCCAATAATTCAGCAGGTTTTTAGAATTTTTATGGACAAGATTTCAACATGATGATAATTTACCGGCCTTATGATTAATCATAATTTTTAATAATATTAAATAATTACAACAAAGCAATATGAGAATATTATGCGCAGCATAAACGGGAAATACTCCAATAAAGAACTGATAGGATATATAAACAGATTCCCTTTAAGCAGGGTCATGATAATAGGGGATATAATCCTTGATGAATATGTATGGGGTGATGTTGCCCGGATTTCACCCGAGGCCCCGGTGCCGGTTGTAGATGTTACCAGCGAGACAAAAAGGCTCGGCGGTGCTACAAATGTATTGAACAATATTCATTCACTTGGAGGCAAATGCATAATCTACGGTGTGGTCGGAGATGATGAATATGGCGGTCACCTCATTAACCGGATCAGCGAACTTGGCATCAGCACAAAAGGAATAATTGTAGACAACACAAGGCAAACCAGCATCAAGACAAGGGTTGTTGCAAGAAACCAGCAGGTCGTAAGGTTTGACAGGGAGACAAAAAGGCCAATAGATCAGGCCATAATGAAAAGACTTCTCAAGTCAATAGAAGAGTATCTGAATGGTATCAACGCTATTATTATCTCCGATTATGGGAAGGGTGTTGTTACATCACACATGATAAAGGCGGTTAAAGAGATCGTTACCGGTTCGGATATTGTTGTTGCAGTTGATCCTAAGCCTGAAAATTTCAGGTATTACAAAGGGGTTGACATCATTACCCCCAATCATCATGAGGCCGGAAGATTCTGCGGTTTTGAAATAACAGATGATGATTCTCTTATTCGTGCAGGTGAATATATCCTTGATAAGCTTAAATGCCGGTCTGTGCTTATTACCCAGGGTAAAGACGGCATGACCCTTTTTGAAGCAGACGCAGAGCCATGCCATATACCCACAGTTGCACAGAAGGTCTTTGATGTATCAGGCGCAGGTGACACAGTGATAAGCACATTATCCCTTGGGCTTGCATCAGGGATGATAAAAGAATCAGCTGCCTTTGTCTCAAACTTTGCGTCAGGCATAGTGGTGGGCGAGGTTGGCACATCAACAGTTACCGCAACGCAGCTCAAAGAGGCCATAAGAGGCCATAAAAAACAAAGGTCTAATCACTGATGAGCACACCGAGAGAATCAGACAGGGTAAAACTTATAACAAGCCTCTTTTCTGCTGAGCAGGAGTTGATAGATCAGGTTATTATCGAACTTAAAGAGGCATTTGGCGCTGTTGATGTTATTACCCCCTGGCTCATGTTTGACCGCACAAGATATTATGAAAAAGAGATGGGCTGGCCCCTGTACCGCCGTTTTGTAACATTCAGGGATCTTATATCCCCTGAAGGGCTTGTGGATAGAAAACTGATCTCAAACGCTATTGAAGAGAGATACACAGAGAGCGGTAAAAGGCGGATAAACATAGACCCGGGTTACATCTGCCTTGAAAGACTCGTGCTTGCAACAGGCAAGAACTATACACACAGGATATATCTTTCCAAAGGCATATATGCAGACCTTACACTGGTATTTAACAAGGGCACGTTTAAAGCCCTTGAATGGTCATACAGGGATTATGCTGATGCAGAATCTATCGGGTTTTTTAATATTGAACGTGAAAAATATAAAAATCAGCTAAGGGGAATAGAAGGATAATTATGTTAAAGAGTATGACAGCCTATGGCAGAAGCGATCTTGAACTTGGCAATAACCTGCTTACTGCTGAGATAAAGACGTTAAACAATCGTTACAGGGATATCATTCTCAGGCTGCCCGCCACATTGCAGGTGTATGAGGAGTTTATCAGGGCAGAGATATCTGACAGGATAAAAAGGGGTAGGGTCGAGGTATCTATGCAGATAACCGCGGGTGATGAGACAACCTGCAACCTTGAGCTTAACCGGCCCCTGCTTGATGCCTATAGTAAAATATTTAATGAGATCAACAGGGAATTTGGCACAGATGAAAGGATTAAGCCTGAATTCTTTTTACAGATCAGAGATGCAATAATAGAGAAAACAGCAGAGCCTGACCCCGAAGAGTTAAAGAGCGCCATTTCAAAACTTATAGGCCATACTCTTGACTCACTTGAAATCATGAGAACAAATGAAGGAAAGGCCCTTGCAGATGATCTTGATAAAAGGCTCGCCCTTATCAAGGGCTATTTTTTAAAGATAGAGGAAAGGGCACCATCTGTTGTCACAGAATACAAAGAAAAACTGAAAAACCGTATAGAGGTTATAGCTGAAGGGCTTGAGATTGATGAAGCCCGGCTTGCCCAGGAGGTAGCCCTTTTTGCAGGGAGGTGTGATATAACCGAAGAGATCGTGAGGGCAGGAAGTCATCTAAAGCAGTTTCACACATATATGGAGATGGATGATTCAGTCGGCAGGAGACTTGATTTCCTGATACAGGAATTAAATCGTGAGATAAACACAATCAGTTCCAAGGCATCTGACAGCATCATTTCAACCTGTGCCGTTGAGGTAAAGGCTGAGCTGGAAAAAATCAGAGAGCAGATACAGAACATAGAATAAGGGAGATAAATAATGACTCAGAAACTGGTCAATGTGGGTTTTGGCAATTCAATTGTCTCAAGGAGGGTCGTGGCCATCATATCACCAAATGCTGCGCCAATAAAAAGGTTGAGGGATGAGGCCAAGGAAGATAGAAGGCTCATTGACGCAACCCAGGGAAGAAAGACAAGGTCTGTTATAATAACCGACAGCAATCATGTAATACTATCTGCTATCCAGTCTGAGACCATTGCACAGAGATTCAGCCCTGACCTGATCCTTAGCAAGGATGAACTGGAGCCGGAAGAGGAGATATGAAAGGCAGGATATTTGTCATATCAGGCCCTTCAGGCGCCGGTAAATCTACCCTGATCAGGGGTGTGAGGGAGAGGATCGTTGACATTGGCTACTCTGTCTCCCACACTACCAGAGCGCCCCGTGCAGGTGAAAAGGATGGCAAAGACTATTTTTTTGTCGATAAAGATAAGTTCAGGGAGATGATCAATAGTAATGCCTTTGTAGAGTGGGCTTTGGTTTACGATGATTATTACGGGACATCCTATAGCACACTTTCCGACAAACTGAACGCGGGTCAGGATATCATCCTTGATATTGACATACAGGGGGCGAAAAATATTAAAGAGAAGATTGATGATTCTACCCTGATATTCATCCTGCCCCCTTCAAGGGAGCTACTTGAGCAGCGTTTAAGGGAAAGGGCAACTGACAGCGCAGAGGCCCTTACAAAAAGGATAGCCCTTGCCTCTAAAGAGCTATCAAATTGTCGCTGGTATGATTACCTGATTGTTAACGATGACCTTGAAATAGCCACAAAGGCGCTTGAGGCTGTAATACTGGCAGACAGGTGTTCAAAGACCCGGATACTGTCAGACGTTGAAGCGAGATTACATTTATAAACAGGGCCGAAGAACCCATGCAAAAAAATAATCAGATCCAGTTTATCCCTGGGATTCACAGTGTTAAAGAGGCCATCTTAAACAATAGAAACAGCATTGCTGAGATATGGGTGGATCAGGAAAAAACATCCCAGAGGATCAAAGAGCTCATAGCGCTTGCGGAGAAGCACAATATACCTGTGTTTGAAAAGGATAATGCAACCCTTAATATGGTGCTGCCCAATACAAATCATCAGGGGATAACGGCGCTTACTGAGGGTTTTAATTATACCGAGTTAACAGACCTGATAAATTCATCCAGCAGTTTAAAGGGAAAAAGACTCTTTCTTGCGATAGACCACATCACTGATGAAGGCAACCTTGGCGCAATCATCAGGACAGCCGCCTTTTTCGGCGTGAACGGTGTCATCATACCAAAGGATCGTTCAGCAAAAGTGTCAGGGGCAGTAATGAAACGCTCTTCAGGCGGTTATAATCATGTGCCTGTCTCGCTTGTGGTAAACCTTGGCAGGGCAATAGAGCAGCTTGATGAAGCGGGATTCTGGATCATAGGCACATCAGGCGATGGTAAAGAGACCATTTATGATTTTAAATTTAATGGAGATATTCTTCTTATTCTAGGTAACGAAGAAAAGGGGATCAGCCCGGTGATATTTAAACGCTGCCACCAGACACTCAACATCCCATCAAGCGGAAAGATCCATGCTCTGAATGTATCTGTGGCAGCAGGTGTGGTCATTTCAGAGATAATGAGACAAAAGCAAAATGCCATATAAAATTACTGGTTATTGTTAAGTCTGCTCTCCCAATCAAATTCAGGGGTTGTAACAGCATGTTCAAGCCTCTGGAGCCGCCTTTCAAGGCTGCTGTAACGCCTCTTTATGCGATCAGTTGCCATCTCTTTTGACCTTAAATAGCTGTCATAAAACTCCTGCTCATCCATGTTACTGATCGGCACAACAGGCTCAGGCTTCAGTAAAAATGCCAGTACAAAATAGATTATCCCGGTTGGCCAGAAACCGGTAAAGACAAAGAGTAATATGGTAAAAAACCGCACCCAGAACACAGAAAGGTCAAAGTGTTCTGCTATACCGCGGCATACACCCATTATTGCGCCATTACGTGAACGGTACAACCCTCCACCAAACATCCCTTCAAAACGATCCCTTGAAAAATGCGCTTTCATAAATCCAGCCCCCCTGTCTCTATGATATCTGTATCTGTCATACCCTCTCATTTGTTATTTTCCTTTCTTGCTCTTTCCCTTTCCATAAGAATGGTTTCAAGGGACTCAACGCGTTCTTCCATCCTGGCTAGCCCCTGGTATATCTCCTGAATCATCCTTGCCTCATCACCATTGGCCTTCTGCCCTTTTGATGAAGCACCGCCCTTAAGCATTTTAACCATAATTACAATGGTACTGCATATCACCACAAAGAAAATTAACACGATTCCCAGTACGACTACTGCCTCAAGAGCCCCCATACAATGTTACCTTCCTGATAATAAATTTCAAAAATTAGAGTGACGAAAACTTTTTATCTCTTTCATGCTCCAGGACTATTGTCTCAAGGTTTGACATGCGCTCTTCAAGCCTCTTCAGCCTTGCATCATAACCGTTAAGCATTTCATCCGGTATATTTCTCTCTTTTGACTTCATCCATCTTTTGATGATATCACCGGTTATACCCAAAACCACAATTATGATAATAAAACCGAATATACTGCCAAAGAATTGCACCTCTTTATCTCCTTTCAATTTCCAGTGATATCAATAACATTAAAAGACAATATACCTGATAAAAGTTTTTTTCAATAAAGACAGAACCTTCACCTTAAAATGACTATACTTCCTTCTGTGCCTTTGAATTCTTAAGCGCACTCAGCTCCTTTTCAATCTCATCATCAAGGCCAAGCTCTTCAAATTCCGTCTCAAGGGCGCTGCTCTTTCCATAGTTTACAAGGTCTGCCTCTGATTCTATACGCTCTATCCTGTTTTCAAGGTCATCAAAGCGAAAGATTGCATCACTGGATTCTACCCGTCTGATATCTTCCTGTGCCTTTCTCTTCCTGGTCGCATGTATGTGCCTCTGAACAAGCATACGCTGCTTTTCCCTGGCAGAAGCAAGCTTATCCTCAAGCTGGCGTATATCATTCTGGTATTCATCAATAAGTGCCTCATGCTCCTTTAGTTCAGCCTCAAGTGCAGCAACCCTTTCAGCATACTTCTTTTTCTGGATGAGCGCCTCTCTTGCCAGATCATCACGTCCTTTGCTTACCGCAAGGGGAGCCTTTTCTGCCCAGTAATCCACTCGGCCCTTTACCTCTGATATATTCCTTTCAATCTTTTTACTGCCAGCCATAACACCGGCACAAGAGGCCTTGAGCTCCACCAGTGTGTCTTCCATTTCACGTATCATCAGTTTTATAAGTTTCTCCGGGTCTTCTGCCTTATCAAGCATCGCATTAATGTTAGAGTTCACAATATCCCTGAATCTTGTAAAAATTCCCATATTAAATCCTCCTCGGTTTATGGTTTTGTCTTTATCATGAGCATGATCCATGCCAAACCCATAAAAAATTAAATATCGTTGAAATTTCAATAAATTACCAGCTTGACAGCAGAACTGGCCAGTGGTAGTATCCCCCACCAATTAGCTAAAAAAACCATCAATTGGTTTTTTTGCCTTCTCAAAACCAGTCAACCGCATCATTATACTGAAAGGATTCATCATGGTACTTGCCAGACAGAGGGTAGCCGGAAAACCACCCGTAAAAACCAATGAGGCGCTTGGTCAATCTGAAAAATTCCTTGAGTTCCAGGAGCTGCTCGCCAGGGTGGCACCCATTAACAGGCCTGTCCTGCTTCTTGGGGAAAGGGGCACTGGGAAGGAGCTTGCTGCATCAAGATTGCACTATCTTTCAAAACGATGGCAGGGGCCTTTTATAGCCCTGAACTGCTCAGCCCTGAACCCTACACTTATTGAGTCTGAGCTGTTCGGTTATGAAAAGGGTGCATTTACAGGCGCAAACCAGCGCAGGTCAGGCAGGTTTGAGGCGGCTGATGGGGGAACACTGTTTTTAGACGAGATAGGAACCATCCCCATGGAGGTACAGGAGAAAATACTCAGGGTTGTGGAATACGGACAGTTTGAAAGGGTCGGAGATTCGGCAGCCATTGAGGTTGATGTAAGGATCATAGCCGCTACAAACGCAGACCTCATACGCATGGTATCACAGGGGAAATTCAAGAGGGATCTTCTGGACAGGCTCTCATTTGAGGTGCTCTTCCTTCCTCCTTTAAGAGAGAGAAAGGAGGACATCATGCTTCTTGCAAATCACTTTGCATCCAGGATGGCCTATGAGCTTGAAAGAGAGGGTATCCCCAGATTCAGCCTGGAGGCGATAAAGGCACTGGAAAATTATGACTGGCCCGGAAACGTGAGGGAGCTTAAAAACCTTGTTGAAAGGGCCGTGTACAGGTCCAGTTCGACAGTGATCTCAGACATTAATTTTGACCCCTTTTTATCACCATATGTTGATGATGGGGATTATGATGCTGAAGAAAAGAGGGAAGAACCTGTCAGTAAGTCTCCTGCATTAGATCTGTTTTCCGATAAGACCCTTCCTGAAGCGATTAATGATCTTCAGATACAACTGATAAACAATGCCCTTGTATCAGCAAAACATAATCAGAAGATTGCTGCCAAGAAGCTGGGCATCACATACCACCAGTTCAGGGGGCTTTACCGGAAACTGCATGGGAGCATAGACTGATATCAGTATTGACCTCGACCTACCCAGTGGTCTGACACAGTTGCACTAACCCAGATCCTGTTCTCTGTCCAGTAACCGGGCTTATCAATTACCTTTATCCATGCGCCATCCACCCAGACACCACTGTTATCGTAATGGGCAGGGTTCCAGACTGTTTTATAGGTTGGAGAAATCCATTGCCTTCTTATTTCCCAGTGTCCGCCCTGTTGCCTGTATTCCTGGGGAGGTGGCGGTGGAACATAGCGGGGCTCAGGCGCCCTGTACGAATAATCCCTTGCGCTGTTGATTAAAGCAGTTGCCAGTATTGCCGCACCAACACCAATAGCAACACCCTTCAACCGGTCATGATCACGATGATGATGTCTCCTCGCTGATGCTGGACCTGCGGTTAATGCAAGCGTAAGTATAGATATGATAACGATTAAATATTTGGATTTTGTTTTCATTCTATTAACCTCCTTAGGTGTTGTTTATTTATACCGACACCGCAGGAGATCAAAAACTCAAAAAGAGGCAAAGATATTAAAGAGGAGGTTACCGCCTTTATATTCAGGGCCGCCTATGTTTATACTGCTGTTGTTTCTGAGCTTCATTACTGTCTGTATAATCCGGCTCCCGCCCCTTAATATCTCTATGTCAAGAACAGCCCTGCCCCCCTCAATACCCATAGAGGAGATATTCATGGTGACCTGCTCAGGGAGCGAAACAACCCCTTTGCTGTTCAATGCAAGAGAAAGCCCCTTCTACCTGATTCCGATCGCTGACCGCTTAAAGCTGAAAGCCCCATCCAGAATTTGACTCTTTCTGGATGGACACTACTTTAGTATAAAAGGTATCTCCACTGAATGACGACCCCGTATTTTAATCCCCTGTTTTATTCCTGGGGCCTAGAGGGGCATGATCTTCACAAGCCTCATCGCCTCTAAATCGCACTCTTTACTTTACATACTGCGGCTGAAGACAAACCTGTGCTCCTCTCCCTCAACCCTGATAACAATATTGAACTCCCCTTCCGCTTTCTCATCTATATCACCTGTATTGTATACTATAAGTCCGGTTACAGTACTGCCGGGCATTACCTCCTGCGGTTTAAAGACAAGGGATGGAACAATTTCTTCGAACTGCTCATAGACTCTAATAGTCTCTTCAAGGTCGTCTGCCGATGATAAAAATTTAGGGGCCCACATTTCTGCTATGACTTCAGCAGCCTCTGGGTGTATCATCTGCACCTCTTCAATTCTGTCGGCTGTACGTTCTATGTTTGAGAACATGCTGGAAATTATCCTGATATCTGCATGAAAATAGTCATTTTCAAGGTCTTTCATAAAATCCTCAAGAGGTTGAATCTCCAGTTTTTTTGGAGCTATAACTACATCTTTTCCCCTGAATTCCATTGATATATTCTCATTATTCATACTAAGAGGTTTTCTGCCCTTGTTCCTTACAAGAAGGTTGAAGATAATCTTATTCTTTACATGTTTGAACTTTGTGTAGTGAGCAAGAGTTACTGTGTGTTTTTTTTCGGAAATAACAGTGCCTTCGTAATCCACCTTTTGCATTAAAGAGGGCATTGCGACTGTTTTTATTTTGTGACTGCCTGCGCAGCTTTGAAGCAGGATAACTGATAACAAAAGCATTAGGTATAATCTTATTTTCATTTTAATCCCCTGTTAGTTAGTGTCCATCCAGAAACTGACGTTTTTGAATCTGAGCGGTCAGCCATCAGCATTCAGCTTTCAGCAAAAGACTTTTAAACCAAAGAGTTAGCTGACAGCTGAAAGCCCCATCCAGAATTTGTCTCTTTCTGGATGGACACTAGTTAGCGCCTATGCCCTCAAGTAGGCCTACAATATCCTTCCACCCGTTTCTTTCTGCGAGGGTGAGGGCTGTATATGGTTTATCTTCAATAACCATTACAGCGTTCATGTCCGAGCCCCACTCACACAGGCATTTTACTATTTCACTATGTCCGTTCTGGGCTGCAGTCATAAGCGCGATAGAGCCGTCCTTTGCCCTGATGTCAGTCTCTGCCCCCATTTCTACAAGATATTTTACAGTACCCGTACGCCCGTTCTGGGCTGCCATCCAGAGGGCCGTTCTGCCGTCATTCCTTATGGGGTTCAATTCTGCGCCCTTTTCAAAAAGGAGTTTAACTACATCAATATGCCCCTCCTGGGCGGCTATCCAGAGGGCAGTTATACCGTCTTTTGCTCTCTGGTTAACCTGGGCACCTTTTTCAATAAGGATATCCACTACCTCACGATCACCAATTTCAGATGCAACCATCAGGATAGTCGCTCCATTAGTCTTGTTGCGCACTTCAACTTCTGCTCCATTATCAATAAGGAACCTCAGTATGGGTCCGTGACTCCCTATAAGGGCATTCCACAATGCAGTTGTACCATCCTTTGCCTTTGCATTTATATCCGCCCCCTTTTGTACCAGGAATTTAACAAGGTCCAGATCCCCCTGGTTTACGGCCAGCATGAGGGCTGTTGTTCCGTCATAAAGTTTTGCATTTACATCTGCGCCATGCTCTATAAGAAGCCTGACTATCTCCATGTGCATCTTTTCCAGTGCCCACATAAGAGCTGTTATACCATATGGTGTTTTAACATTGACCCGGGCGCCTCTTTCCAGAAGACTTTTGACAAGGCCGGTCATGCCATGCTTTGACGCCATCATGAGCGGTGTCTCCCGCAGAAAATTTGATACACCGTTAATGGCGGCCCCTTTTTCACAGAGATACGTTGCAACCTGCTCATGGCCGTTATTTAATGCCAGCCATATTGCTGTTGTCCCATCTATTGTTGGAATATCTATTCTGGCATTGTTTTCAACCAGGAGCTTTACTATTTCATAATGTCCATTCTCTGAAGCGGCTGAGAGAGGTGTCATCCATTGGGAATTTGAAAAATGATTTACCTCTGCCTCATTTTCTATAAGGAGCTTAACAATGTCTGTATGCCCGTTTTGCGCTGCTATCCAGATGGGAGCGGTGAAGTCACGATCCTTTTTATTAACGTTTGCGTCATTTTGTATCAGAAGTTCAACAGTATCAGTATGCCCGTTCCGGGCCGAAGCCCATAGAGCGGTCATTCCATTGGAGCCTGGTGAATTTACATCCGCATGGTTTTCAATGAGGATCTTTACAACATCCGTGTGACCATTGAAGGATGCTATCCAGAGGGCCGAACCAACCCCCATTACGGCCATTACTTCATTCTCTTTTTGATCAAGGAATTTATCGATTTTTCCCCATTCCTCCCTTACAGCCGCATTATATGATTCGTCTAATAAACGGACAATTATTTTTAAATCATCTTCCGCCTTGAAATAGTTCATTTGGAGTTGGGCGATTGACCTTGTACGGAGCTCAACTCTCTCTTCTTCCGGGGTCTTTTCTCTCTCAATACCATCCAGTGGTAACTCTTCATTTGCCCCTTCCCTGTTTTTGACGTTGGCCTTTGCCCCGTTTTCCAAAAGTATCTTTACAATGTCAGCATACCCGTTTTGAGCAGCTATCCAGAGGGCTGAACCTCCGTTAAATCTGTTTTTCGTCCTTACATCAGCGTCTTTCGAGATGAGAAATTCTACAATATCCCTGTGCCCTCCCTGGGATGCAAGCATAAGGGCAGTGACGCCGTCTGTTTTTCTTCTGCTGTTTACATCAACTCCTTTACCAATTAACTGTTTTACTACCTCAAGATGCCCCTTTTGGGAGGCCCACATTAGGGCTGCAATACCGTCAATATTGTCTA
>JAAZBV010000022.1 GCA_012513605.1 Desulfatiglans sp.
AGAATTAACACATGATTATTTAGATGATGAAGAATTGATACATAAAGCCGCACTTTATCATCTTAAAAAATATGCATTTACCCATTTCGATCCCGATGTAGTAAAGGTCTTCCTCTCCATAGCAAAATCAAAGGGGCTCAGCACTGAAGACGATGTGGGAATACCGCTTGAAAGACTTAAAGAGGGGATGAAACTGCGCAGATCCCTGTATACACAGAGCGGGAGGTTTTTACTGCCCTACGATACTGTATTAACAAATGACATAATAATGAAATTAAAGCGGTTTGCTAAAACCAACCCCATTAAAGGTGAAATTTATGTCACACAGGAGATATGAACACTCAGGAATGGTAAAATCAAATAGTAAATATTTCAAATAGCCGATGAGGAGAGTTATGCAAGACAGGGCGCGGATTCTTTCATTAACAATTATTATGGCCATAGCCTGCATGGTCGTATCTTTTATTTCTATTTTCCCTTTATACAGGACAGCGCTCAAAGAAGAGAGAGAACGTCTCAGGGAAACTGCCCGGAGTCAGGCGCGTTTGATTGAGGCCATAGCAGAATTTGATCTACAATACAGCAGTGATTTTCCCGATGGCTCTCTTGCAGCAACCCTGAGCCAGATTAGAAATGCACATAAAAAATACCAGGGTTTCGGAAAGACAGGTGAATTTGTGCTGGCCAGGAAAGAAGGGGATTTTATTGTATTTTTTTTGAGTCACAGGCACCATGACTTCGATAATCCTGCACCTGTCCCTTTTGATTCAAGACTGGCAGAACCGATGCGGCTTGCACTTACAGGGAAGTCGGGCACAACAATTGGCCCTGATTACCGTGGTACAAATGTCCTGGCCGCCTATGAACCTGTCAATATCCTGAATCTGGGAATAGTCACAAAAATAGATCTGGCAGAGATAAGGCAGCCTTTTATAAAAAGTATTATTGCTTCATTAATCGTTTCATTATTGCTGGTGCTGACAGGCATTTTTTCTTTTCTTAAAATAGGTAATCCATTAATAACACGCCTGAAAAACCACACAGGAGAACTTGAACAGGTTAACAAGACTTTGCTTGCAGAAATTGAGAGCCATAAAAATACCGGGAAAATGCTTAAAGAGAGTGGAGCAATGTTCAGATCCATATTTGAAAATGCCTCTGATGGCATACTCCTATCAGAAATAGATACGAAATATTTTATTACTGGGAATAATAGAATATCAGAAATGCTGGGTTACAGCCTGGAAGAGTTAAAAAATATGCGCGTTATGGATATTCACCCTGAGACCCACCTTAATATGGTTTTGTCTGAGTTTGAAAACTTGGCCAGAGCGGGGAAAAAATCCATAGAAAATGTCCCATGCATAAGAAAAGATAGATCTGTTTTTTATGCAGAGATAAATGGCGCGACTATTCATATTGGCGGCAAAAAATACAACGTCGGTTTTTTCAGGGATGTTACAGATCGTAAAAAAACAGAAGATGCCCTTCGTGAAAATGAATCCTTTATCAGAACCATAATGGAAAATCTTCCGATAGGAATTGCTGTTAACACTGTTAATCCTGTTTATTTTAAATATATCAATCAAAACTTTTATAATATCTACAGGACCTCAAAAGATAAGCTCAAAGATATTGATTCCTTCTGGGATGCTGTTTACGAAGACCCTGAATATCGTGAAGAGATAAGAAACAGGGTATTGAATGACTGTGCTTCAGGTGACCCTGATAAAATGCACTGGGAAGGAATCACTCTAACCCGCAAAGGTGAAGAAACAACTTTCCTAAGCGCCAGGAATATTCCCCTTAGTGATGAAAACCTGATGATATCAACTGTCTGGGATGTAACCAAATTTAAAAATCTTGAAAAACAACTTGAACAGGCACAGAGGATGGAGGCGATAGGGAACCTCGCTGGTGGGATTGCTCATGATTACAACAACATTTCCAGCATAATACTGGGTTATGCGGAATTAGCTCTTGACAATATAAAACCGGATGACCCTGCGTATGAGGACATAAAGGAGATAATAAAGGCAACAGAAAGATCCATAGAAATTACGCGACAACTCCTTGCCTTTGCGCGCAAACAGACCGTTTCGCCAAAGGTCCTTGATCTAAATGATACTATAGGGAACATGCTTAAGATGATAAAACGCTTAATAGGAGAGGATATTGACCTTGCATGGGTTCCCGGTGATAAAATCTGGCCTGTAAAAATGGACCCGGCACAAATCGATCAGATTATTGTGAATTTGTGTGTGAATGCAAGGGATGCAATAGGTGATGTAGGCAAGATCACCATCGAAACAGGAAACATCCGGTTCAATCAGGATTATTGCAATGATCATCTGGAATTTAAACCGGGCGAATATGTGATGCTTGCAGTCAGTGACGACGGTAAGGGTATGACCCGGAACCAGATAACGAAGATATTTGAACCTTTTTATACAACCAAGAAGATAGGAAAAGGTACAGGCCTTGGGCTTTCAACTGTTTATGGGATTATAAAACAGAACAATGGTTTTATAAATGTGTACAGTGAACCCCAAAAGGGGTCAACATTTAAAATTTACATTCCTAAAGAGCAGACAGGTGAACCTATTGATGACGAGCATGATGAAAGATCTTTTGATTTACAAGGAAAAGGAGAAACTATCATGATTGTGGAAGATGATGATGCTATCCTGAAATTGGTAGAAAAGATGCTGTCTGGGCTCAATTATCATGTTATGTGTGCATCAAACCCAAATGAGGCAATAACCCTGGCCACAAATTATCCCGGCAATATCGTTCTCCTGATAACAGATGTTATCCTGCCAGAAATGAATGGACGCCAGTTATCGGAGAGGTTAAAGATGCAATTTTCGACACTTAAAGTGCTATATATGTCAGGATACACTGCCAATGTTATTGCCCATAGAGGGGTGCTGGATGAAGGGATTAATTTTATTGCAAAGCCTTTCTCCTGTAATGACCTTGCTAAAAAGGTCAAAGAGGCACTGGATGCTGCAGATGAAAAAATTAACAACTGTTAAAGGAAGGGTGTGATAATAAAAATGAAAAGTCGATGTCATACGGTCCTGTGTGTAGATGATGAGGTTCAGATACTTAACTCATTAAAACGACTTCTCAGAAAAGAAGATTATAACCTCTTAACAGCTTCAAGCGCTGCAGAAGGCATTTTGGTAATGAATGAAAATGATGTCAGCCTGGTAATATCTGATCAGAGGATGCCTGGAGAAAGCGGGATTGAATTTTTGACAACTATTAAACGAATATATCCTGAAGTCATTAGAATTCTATTAAGCGGGTACACTGACATCGACACTATTACAGAATCGGTGAACAAGGGGCATATCTACAAATTGATTTTAAAGCCATGGAATGATCAAAACCTTATACTGGATATAAGGCAGTCATTAGAACAGTATGAACTTATACAGACAAACAAGGCCCTGCATAAAACAGTTATGGAGCAAAATGAAGAGTTAAGGGTGATAAATGATAATCTTGAAATGCTTGTCAATATGAGAACAAAAGACCTTGAGATTCAGAACAAGGCGCTTCAGCTTTCAAGAGTAATGATAGATGATATGCCCTTTCCAATTATTGGTATAAGCCAGGAAATGATCATTGTATATAAAAATAAAAAGGCATGCCTGTTGACTGACAGCACTGATTTTACTGTTGGCAGTGATATCTCTTCGTCGATTACTGCTGAACTGATGGAGAAAATCCGTGTTGCCCTTTCATACTGTGTACCACTTTTAGTTGAAAACATATATTTTTTCGGGAAAAAATATACCTTTAATATATGCCCTCTTTCCGAGGAGTTCCAGGGAGATGGTGTTTTTCTAGTTTTATATTGAATAAACCGGTTTTTTGCTTGAAAAGAAACAGAGGTGTAAACAGAGAAATGAAAAAAAATATTCTCATACTCGATGATGAAGAATCCATACGAAGGATACTGCAAAGGATTCTTGAAAATAACAATTATAACTGCTTTATGGCTCACGATACCAGAGCTGCAAGGGAACATTTAAGTCAGCAAGAGATAGACCTAATATTGTGTGACATAAACATGCCGGGTGAATCAGGGATCGAATTTCTTGAAAGCATGAAGGATCAATTAAAAGATATTGCGGTTATAATGGTTACCGCAATGGATTCACACCATAGAATAGAACAATCCATTGAACTTGGTATATATGGATACATTTTCAAGCCATTCAGGCAGAACCAGATAATGGTATGTGTCCATAATGCCCTGAGAAGAAGTGAACTTGAAAGAAACGAAAGGGTTTACAACCAGAGACTAAAGGAAGAGGTCAAGAGACAGACCTCACTGCTGGAAATTACAATAGAGCGTTTAAAGGCATCTGAGATGGAATTAAAGATTTCGGAAAATAACATCAAATCACAACTCAATTTTTTAAACACTCTGATTAATGCGATACCAAATCCGCTATATTATAAAGATATGAAGGGCAATTACATTGGATGCAACAGTTCATTTGCCAAATATATAGGCCTTGAGCAGGCAGAAATAATAGGAAAATCGGTGCATAATATTGCTCCAAAAGATCTTGCTGATATCACCTATAAAATTGATCAGGATCTTTTTAAAAATCCTGGACACAGGGCGTATGAAACAACCCTTAAATTTGCTGACGGCCTTAAACACAATGTAATCTTGAACAAGGCAACCTATGCAGATATTGACGGAAGGCTCGCAGGCCTCCTAGGTGTGATAATCGATGTTACTGAACAGAAAAAAACAGAGATAAGGTTGAAGGAATCCCAGGCTCAGATAATACAGCAGGAAAAAATGGCTTCAATAGGTCAGCTTGCCGCAGGCGTTGCCCACGAGATAAATAATCCGACCGGATATGTAAGCAGCAACCTTACAACACTCGAAAATTACCAGAATGATATTTTCGAGATAATAAAAGAATGTATGGTATTAATCTCATACTTTGATTCAGAAGCAATAAAAGCTCAATTACTGACGCACGTGATTAAAAAACTGGAAATAATCGAAGCGCTGAGAAAAAGAATCGATCTGGATTTTCTTTTAGATGATATCCCCAACCTTATCAGAGAATCAAGAGAGGGGCTGGAACGAATAAAAAAAATCGTGATAGATCTTAAAAACTTTGCTCACCCAGGAACCGATGAACTCAAATATACCAACATAAATGAAAACATCGATTCCACCTTAAATATTGTGTGGAATGAGATTAAATACAAAGCTGTTGTGGAAAAAGAGTATGGAGAATTTCCGGATGTTCTTTGTTACCCCCAGCAGCTTAATCAGGTGTTTATGAATATACTGGTTAATGCAGCACATGCTATTAAATCAGATGGTGTGATTAAAATAAAAACATGTTCTAGAGATAACAATATTACGATCGAGATCAGTGATAATGGTGAAGGAATTCCTGAAAAAAACATTACCAGAATTTATGACCCCTTTTTCACCACCAAAGAGGTAGGTAAAGGGACCGGGCTTGGTTTGAATGTGGCGTATAATATAGTTAAAAAACATAATGGGAACATAGATGTAAAAAGCCAGGTTGGTAAAGGAACTACATTTTATATTAGTATCCCATTGGAACCTGTTAATAAGGTTTTGAACTCCGATTGATTGGAAATTATCATATATTTGTTTTTTTGAGAGGGTGACAAATGAATAATAACCTCTATATAATCTGGGATGACAGGAGCAAGCTGGGGATACCGATCATAGATGAACAGCACCGTTCCCTAATCTCAACAATCAACTCATTGTATTTCTATATTCAAAACAGAGTTGACTGGATTTCAATAAAGTCCATCATGATTATTTTACAGCAATATACGAATATTCATTTCAAGACTGAAGAGGGGTTACTTGAAAAAGCAGGATACCCAGATTTAACAAATCATATTAATCTTCATCAAAAAATTGTGGTGGAGACAAAAAGGATATCCCAGAATATAGCCGCAGACCCTGAGGAGATTTTAAGTTTCCTTAAAAATTGGTGGGTACACCATATTAATTATGAAGATAAAAAATACGTGTCCCATATGAAAATGGCACTCTCTGGTCTAAAATGACCAACTGAACGTGATTCTCCTTAAGTATTTTATAGGTATCTTCAGCGCTCAGGGCGGTCAGAATCCTTTAGCCTCCCCCGTGCACCAATCTTTATCCATCGCAGCCAAGACTATCGCTTTGCTGTTATACAGAGTTGAGGTGTCAGAAAAATATTGATAATGTTTATACCAATGGTTATACTGCTTACAATCTTGGAGGTTTTACTTATGGCAACTATCAAGACTGCAATACCAATCGACAAACCCTTATTTGATCAACTTGACGATTTGGCACAGGAATTGAGCACTTCTCGCAGCCGAATTTTAGCATTAGCTGCTACAGAGTTCATTCAACGTCATAAGAATTGATAGCTGCTCGAAGCTATTAATGATGCTTATGATGATTTTCCGGACGAGAAGGAATCAGCTTTTCATACCGCGATGCGTTCAAAACATATCAAAATGGTTAATGACCAATGGTAATTAATCGGGGTGATATTTATTGGGTAACTCTAAAAGAATCCAGGGGTTCAGAGCCTGGATACCGGC
>JAAZBV010000023.1 GCA_012513605.1 Desulfatiglans sp.
AAAAAATGGAACAAAGAGAGATGTATGCAAAAAAAAGTGATCTTGTACTTGGCATCAACGGTCTGGGCCGTATAGGCAAACTGACCCTGTGGCACCATGTAGGGAGGAAATATTTCAGGGAGATAGTTGTCAACATGGGGAGATCAATCGGTAACTCCATGGAAGACCTTGCCCATTATGTAGAAAGGGACTCCACATATGGGTGGCTGCATAAACACCTTTACGGAATTAATTCATCAAGCGTTATTCAGGAGATAGATGAATCAAAGGGGGTTATGAATATCGATGGTATAAAGGTCACCTTTCTCATGGAGAGTAGAAACCCCAGGGAGATAAAATGGGCGGATCATAATGTCCAGTTGGTAATTGATGCGACAGGGCAGTTTGTCGACCCTGCTAAACCTGGCGACGCCCAGGGAGGATCATTGAGAGGTCACCTTGAGGCAGGCGCGCACAAGGTAATAGTATCTGCGCCCTTCAAGATAAAGGATAAAAGTCTCTCCATGCCTGAAGATGCAGTAACAACTGTAATGGGTATAAACGGGAATACATATGATCCAAGGCGTCATAATGTAATATCAAATGCATCATGCACAACCACCTGCCTGGCCCATATGATCAAGCCCCTTCTGGATACATACGGGCCAAAAAGGATTTTGTCAGCATCAATGGCTACAATCCATGCCATAACTAGCTCTCAGGAGGTGTTGGATAAGCCACCCAAGGAAGGCGCAACAGACTTAAGGAAGACCAGAAGCACCATGAACAATATCATACTCACAACAACAGGCGCAGCAAACACCCTGGCATATGTAATACCGGAGATGAAGCAGATAGGCTTTATTGCGGAATCTGTGCGTGTCCCGCTTACAACAGGGTCGCTGATTATACTGGTGGTAAACCTGCAGGAGGACCCGGGAGAGCCCATAAGAAGGGATACCATAAACAGTATATACAGTGAGACAGCAAAAAATGACCCTAATAAATATCTTCAGTACACGGAGAAACAGAGTGTCTCAAGCGATATTATAGGGGTGCCAAAGGCAGCGGCCATCATTGAGGGTAATGAGACCCATACCAGAACAGCTGATGTAACTATTGACCTCAAAAAGGTCTCCGGCATACCACCGGAATTGATTTCTAAAATGGATCTTCCCTATGCCAAGGTATCAATCACCCAGGCAGTCATATATGGATGGTATGATAATGAGTCAGGCAGCTATGTGAACATGCTGGGAGACAGGGTTTTATCAATAGCTGAAAACATGTAAGCGTTTTTTAATCAGTGTCCATCCGGGAAGAGATAAATTCCGGATGGACACTAATTAAACTGTTGACTTTTATGCATATTTTCATATATAAATCTATTTTTTTGATCTTCTGATCTAAATCAGTTATCAATAAAAATAATAATATCAGATAGTTATCTTTCATTCTCACTATCTGTCAGAAATCTATTTAAAAGGGGGTGATTCCAATTAATACTTCATGCGTTTTAAAACATAGCTGTTTTAATTTCGCTGAGTCGGGATTCCCCTGCATTTCTTTAGAAAATGAAAATGTATGTAATAGGTTACAGGGCAGAGGTGAGGTAATATCCATATAGAAATACCTTTACTTTTTTTCTGTTATGCAATGCAGTGATTCATGGATTAATTAACAGAATGCCTTTATCAGACAAACAATTAACAAAAGCAATTTAAAGAAGAGAGAAAATATGAAAGTTATTGTACAAAACAATCAGATAGAAAGGGCAATAAAGGACCTTAAGAAAAAACTCACAAAAGAGGGATTTTTCTCAGAGATAAAAGAACGTCGTTACTATGACAAACCCAGTATTCAGAAGAAGAAAAAACAGGCAAAGGCCGCCAAGAGACGCAGGAAAAGGATGAGAAAGTTTCCAAGGATCTAGCGTTTAGCCTGCTGTTATCAACGCCTCTTTCATATGGGAATTCTTCAACCAAAGGTTGAAGAATTCTCTCATTCGTAGACAGTCAATCCACCTCTTAATCCTCTAAATTCATCTCTACATTAAAGGGCTTTTACCTTGACAAAAAGGTGATGAGCGGATACATACCCGAAAAGATTTTTTTTAATTAAGTGCCAGTTTATTAACCAACCCAAAGAGGTTTAACAGATGGAAAACCAAAGAGATTCCTCCGAAAAATCACCCGGTCACGGACGGCTCTCAAATCTGATAAAAAATATGAAATCAACAATAAAGATCATTTTTTCATCTTTTGTGAAAAACGGGTTTGTATATTTTGTGGCAGGGCTTTTCCCTGCCCTGATTATCGGGTGGCTTGTATTTCCGGCCCTGCTATATTCAAAACAGGTGCAGCCCATGAATTTCAACCATGCCCTGCACATGGACCCCGAAATTGTCAGCGAAATAGAGGGTGACACAGTGACAGATAGATGCCTCTACTGCCACGCATTCAGAAATGACGGCACTTTCACAGGTATACCAGGAATCGATATATGTTCAGAGTGCCATAGTGACAATGACTTTCCTCTGGGCGAATCAGCAGGCGAGGAGTTGCTTATAAAGGAATATGTTGCAAATAAAAAAGAAATCCCATGGCTTTCATATTCAAGGCAGCCTGATTGTGTCTATTTCTCTCATATTGCCCACATAGAGATGGGAGAGCTTGAATGCATAACATGTCATGGTGACAAGAAAAAGAGTCAGGTGCTTCCAGCATATGAGAAAAACCGCATATCAGGCTACAGCCGGAATATATGGGGTAAAAACATATCAGGTTTAAAAAAGAATACCTGGGATAGCATGAAGATGGATGACTGTGCTGCATGTCACAAAGAAAAAGGGCATGAGGAAAACAATGCCTGCTTCACATGCCACAAATGAGGTTTAGTATGGGTTCAGATAAAAAGAAGATAACCGAACTATTATCTGTGAACAGAAGAAATTTTATCAAGTTTGCCATTGGCGGGGCAGTAGGTACAGGCCTTTCTCCTCTGCCATGGAAACTTATTGATGATACTGCTATTTTCACCCAGAACCTGCCCTGGGTTCCAATCCCTGAAACAGGTAAATTTACAAAGGTAAAATCACACTGCACATTATGCCCAGGTGCATGCGGAATAGAGGTAAGGAAGGTCGGTGACAGGGCCGTGAAGATTGAGGGGAGAACTGATCATCCGGTTAACCCTGGAGGGTTATGTCCCCTTGGCATGGGTGGATTGCAGCTTCTATACAATGAAAACATACGGTGTAAAAGCCCTCTAAAAAGGGTGGGGGCAAGGGGTACAGGTGAGTTTGAACCTCTATCCTGGGATGAGGCGCTAAGTATATTAACCCATCACATACTTGAACTCAGGAGTAATGGAAAGGCCAGTTCCATAGTGGCTATTGATGATTATAACTCAGGCTCAACAGTATCTCTCCTTATAAAAAGATTCATGAAGACCATAGGCAGCAATAACTATATGAGGTTGCCATCCGCAGAAGGAGATATGGCCGCTGTTTCAAAACTCATGTACGGCTCTGACACACCGGTTGCCTATGATCTTGAAAACTCGGATTTCATATTAAGTTTCGGCTGTGGTCTCCTTGATGGCTGGGGAGCACCCGGGCGTATCCTAAACGCGTGGGGTCTGTGGCGATCAGCAGAAAACAGGGGTGTCACCATATATCAGGTGGAGCCAAGGGCCTCCAATACCGCCTCAAAGGCGGATAAATGGATACCTGCAATACCTGGCACTGAAACAGCCCTGGCGCTTGGCATAGCAAACGTGATCATAAGAGAAAACCTGTACAACAAAGGATTTATTGAAAACCGCACTTATGGTTTTTTCGAACATGAGACAGAAGGCATAAAACAGAGAGGTTTCAGGGATACTATCGTTGAAAACTATAACCCTGACAGGGTATCGGAGATAACAGGCATCGCACCTGAAATGATTATATCCACAGCAAGGATGTTCGCACGTGCAAAGGCGCCTCTGGCCATATGTGGAAAGGGTAAGGGGATTCTTAACGGCGACATTAATGAATTCATGGCTGTTCATGCACTCAATGCCCTCACAGGCAATATTAACCGGCCCGGAGGGGTGCTTACAGGTGCAAGACCTCCGCTGGGCATACTTCCTGATCCGGAGATAGATGAAATAGCATCCGAATCATTAAAAAATCCAGGCATGGCCAGGGCTAATGGGGTTTTGAAGGAATACTCCAGCCAGACCAGCGCCCTTACAGAGAACATCCTTAAAGAAAATGGGCAGGAGGTCGATACTCTCCTGGTATTTTCATCAAACCCGGCATTTACTCTTCCGGACGGTGGTGATTTTTACAAGGCTCTTAAAAAGGTACCATTTACAGTGAGTTTCTCACCCTTCCTGGATGAAACAGCAATGATGGCAGACCTTATTCTTCCGGATCATACATATCTTGAGAAGATAGATGACACAGAATGCCCCTCACTCCAGTACAGCTTTTTCGGCATGACACAACCGGTGGTTACACCTTTGTATGATACCAGGAATACAGGTGATGTAATAATCAACCTTGCAGAGATGATCGGAGGGTCTACTGCAAACTCATTTCCCTTTAAGGGCCTTGAAGAGGCCATAAAAACAAGGGCACAGGGGCTTTTTGACAGTGGAGAAGGCACAGGGAAATATAACCCTTCTGACACACCGTGGAAAATTATCAGTACCGGTACCATTATAACTACTGATTTTAAAGATTTTAAAGAAATGTGGAGACATTTAAGGAATGGTGGTTTCTGGTATAACCCCCTGTCTCATATAAAGGCAGATACGGGTCTCTTTGCAGAACCGGAGAGCAAATTTGAGTTTGTGAGCAGGAGGCTGAAATCACTTGTTGAGGCATACCCGGAAAAATCTACACCTGATGTATCTGAAAAAGCCCTCTATATGCCGCACTACAGGGGATTAGAAAAGTCAGATGAGACATATCCTCTTATGATGGCCCCCTATGAGATGATAAATCTTACAAGCGGATGGCTCCCTAACCCCCCGTATCTTAACAAGACCCTCTTTGACAGCCAGCTTAAAGGTGATGACTCATTTGTGGAGATCAACCCTGAAACAGCCCTTGTATATAAACTAAAAGAGGGCGATAAAATTCAAGTAACATCAGTTAAGGGGAGCGTAAACGTAAGGGTGCATCTTTTTGATGGCGCAATGCCAGGTGTTGTATTTATGCCCATGGGTTTCGGACACATGGCATATGATGATTTTTCCTTTGGTAAGGGATGCAACCCGAACACCCTTATGGGCGCTGAAAAAGACCGGCTGAGCAATCAGCCTGCATGGTGGTACACACCGGTAAAAATCAGTAAAGTTGTCTAGTTGAGGCAGAACATGGAAAAGAGAGAAGACCATGATAAAAAATATGGAATGGTAATAGACCTGGATAAATGCACCGGCTGCGGGACATGCATGGTTGCATGCGCCACGGAAAACAATGTGACTGTTCGTACTGATGAGTCAGACAAGGAGCGCAGCATTGCATGGATGCAGTTATATAAAATAGATAATGGCAGGCCATTCCCTGATACAGAGGTATGCTATTTTCCAAGACCATGCATGCACTGCGATGAAGATGGCCGCGGAGGCCACCACTCCCCATGCGTATCAGTGTGCGTTGCAACCGCTACTGAGCTTGACCACCATACAGGCATTGTGAGCCAGATATATGCGAGATGTATCGGATGCAGGTATTGTCAGGCAGCGTGCCCATATCACGCACGCTATTTCAACTGGTGGGACGGGTATGCATCATTTAAACCATTTTCAAAGGGCATGGAACGTGCTCTCTCACCCGAGGTATCACCCCGCATGAGGGGTGTCATAGAAAAATGCACCTTCTGTCACCATCGTCTGATGAGGGCAAAGACAAAGGCATATGGTGAAAACAGAAGAGATTTATTAGAGGGTGAGTATATTACAGCATGCACTGAGGCATGCCCTGCCGGGGCAATAACCTTCGGGGACCTCAATAATCCGGATCACATGGTATCCCGGTTGATAAAGGAGAGACATACATTCAGGCTGCTGGAAAAACTGAATACACAGCCAAAGGTATATTACATCTCTGCAAAAGAGTGGGTGAGAAAACTGTCTGACAATTATCTGCCTGATCAGTTCAAACCTGTTTCAGGAAAAGATATCTAAGGAGGAGATTTCAAGATGGATTCCGCTTTAATACCGGAAGGTAGAAAAAGATGCTCAGCGCCGGCCTTTTTCCTCTGGACATTACCCTGGCTGCTTCTTCTTGCCTGTGGAGGAGTATCTGCCCTGCTTTGTCTAATCTTTGGACTTAATCAGACAAACATGAGCAATATATTTGCATTCGCATTGTGGATAGTCGCAGACCTTGCAGTAATAGCCCTTGGTGCAGGTGCCTTCTTTACCGGGTTTCTGACATATATTATCGGGAAAAAGGAATTAAAGGATATCATCAATGTTGCAGTGATTATAGGTTTCATCTGCTATTCAGGGGCAATGGGAATGCTCGGTATAGATATTGGCCAGCCCGTCAGGGGATGGTTTATTTTCTGGCATGCAAACATCCATTCCATGCTTGTAGAGGTTTCATTCTGTATTACCTGTTATCTGTGTGTACTCACAATCGAGTATATCCCTCTTATCTTTGAAAACCGGAAACTGAACAAGGTTAAAGAATTTCATTTTTTCGGGCATAATCTCCATCACATAATGGCCATTTTTGCTGCTACAGGGACATTCCTCTCATTCTTCCACCAGGGTTCATTAGGCGGGATGTTCGGGGTCATGTATGCAAGACCTTTTGCGGCCAGATACGGCTTCTATATCTGGCCATGGACATTTTTTCTTTTCATACTGTCAGCTATTGCGGCGGGTCCATGCTTTACAATCCTGTGTACAAAACTTACAGAGACCATCACCAGGAAAAAACTTGTGCCTGACAGGGCAATAGATCTACTGGCTAAGATTTCAGGCTTTTTACTCGCAGTGTATATAATATTGAAGATAGCGGATACAGCCGGATGGATATATGGTGTAATCCCGCAGTCTGGGCAGATGCTGATGGATTTCTACAGGAAAGGCCCCTACGGCATATGGATGCTTATCTGCGAGATAGGCATATTCGGTATAATACCTGCCATTTTACTTCTTACGCCTTCTCTCAGGAAAAACAGGCTGTCCCTGATAATAGCCTGCCTTATGAACTGTGCGGGGATAGTGCTGAACAGGTTTGTATTTGTAATAGTGACACTTGCCATCCCGGTAATGCCCTTTGAGAGATTCTGGAGTTATCTGCCCACATGGCAGGAATGGGCGATTGCGCTTGCGGTGATAGGTTACGGCTTTCTGCTCTTTTCATTATCATACAGGTATCTTCCGGTTTTTCCGAAAGAAAGAGAGCTGAACCCCTATTCAGGGCGATAATAATCAGGTAAAGGAGATAAAAGTTGACCCCCTTTTCATTTGAGTGGCAATGGAATATAGAATACCTTATTTTCTTTGGTCTTCTATATCTTGCCTTAACAATAATTGGCTGCGGCACCCTATATGCCCTGATAAAGACATGGCTTGATCTTGAAAAGGATAAAAAGAGATAGCCATAAAACCGGGGACTGATTAAACAAACCTGGCACAACGCTTGATCATCGGATTATCATAGTTCAAAAAACCCGCTACCCAAATATATGCGGGTTTTATCTCCAGATCACTGTATCACGCAGCCAGTTTTCATCATCCTTTTCAGGGCAGTCCAGGTTGTAGTGAAGCCCCCTGCTTTCCTTTCTGAGTGTCGCACAGGTAATTATCAATTCTCCGGCAAGTGCAATATTCCTCAGTTCCAAGAGGTCCCGTGTAACTGTAAAGTTCCAGTAATACTCCCTGATTTCCGATTGTATATTTTCTATCCTTGCCCTTGCCCTTGCAAGCCTGCGATTTGTCCGAACTATTCCTACATAATTCCACATAAGACGTCTTATTTCGTCCCAGTTGTGTGTTACAACTACCATCTCTTCACTGTCAATTGCAACACCCTTCTCCCAGAGAGGTGCCTTTGAAAAGGGTATATCCCTGTTGTTTTCCAGATCATGTTTTGACCTGATAGCAGCCTTACGCGCAAAGACCAGCGCCTCAAGCAATGAATTACTTGCAAGCCTGTTTGCCCCGTGAAGCCCTGTGCAGGCAACCTCCCCTATTGCATAAAGATTACTGATATTTGTCATTCCGTTTTCATCTGTAACGAGCCCCCCGCACATATAGTGGGCCGCAGGCACAACAGGTATGGGCTCTTTAGTTATATCGATCTGGTATTTGAGGCAGTTCTCATATATGTTTGGAAAACGTTCCCTTACAAAATCCTTAGGTTTATGGGTTATATCAAGGTACACACACTCATCACCGCTCTTCTTAAGCTCCATATCAATGGATCTCGCAACAATATCCCTGAAGGCAAGATCCTTGAGGGGATGGTACCTTTCCATAAATCGTTCACCCTTCTTATTCAGCAGTATACCTCCCTCGCCCCTTACCGCCTCTGATATAAGAAAATTTTTTGCAAGGGGATGAAAAAGACATGTGGGGTGAAATTGCATAAACTCCATATTGGCAACCTTTACACCGGCGCGGTATCCCATTGCTATTCCATCACCTGATGCTATATCCGGATTACTGGTATAAAGGTATATCTTACCTACGCCACCTGCCGCAAGCACGGTCACCCTTGCCTGAAAGGTAATAACCTCCTCTCTCCTGACATCCAGAACATAAGCCCCCCAGCATGATTCCTTTGATTCGGATTTTACAATCCCCCTTCGCACAAGCTTTGAGATTGTTATCAGGTCAATCGCCATGTAATCTTCATAGATCGTGATATTCTTATTCTCTTCGACCCTCTCAAGCAATGCCCTTTCCACTTCATATCCAGTCTTATCCTTCGTATGGACGATCCTCCGTCTTGAGTGTCCGCCCTCCATACCAAGTTCCAGATTGTCACTATTATTACTGTGGGAAAAATTTACCCCCATTGAGATAAGTTCTCTGATCCGCTCCGGACCGTTTTTAACAACCATCTCAACTATCTTTTTATTGCACAGGCCATCGCCTGATTTTAATGTATCTTCAATGTGTAGATCATAGCTGTCATCAAGACTTAAAACAGATGCAATGCCACCCTGTGCATAGTTGGTAGAGGTCTCCATCTTCTCCTTTTTTGTTACAATGGCTACCTTCCCTGACTTTGCAGCTTCCAGCGCAAAACTTAATCCGGCAATACCGGTACCAATAACCAGATAATCGGTTTTTATCTCCATTTTTCCCTCTATAAATATGTATTGAAATTACCTGGATTGAATCTCTTCAAGCAGTTTCATGGCCTCTCGCGCGATCTGACTTCGAGGGTCTGTACCAATAACAAAGTTTATTTTATCAATAGCCATATCTGGCTGTCCTGTTTTATAATATAGTCTGGCCATGGCTAGATATGCGGTAAAAGAGTCAGGTACAATATCTATTATCTTTTTATATGTATCAAAGGCCTTATCGTTTTGCCCCATAAGTTCATATGCCTTTGCAAGATCAAAATAGGCTGGTTCATATTCAGGAGAAAGAGAGATAGCCTTCTGGTATAAGGCTATTGCCCTCTGGTAATCCTTCTGGTTAAAATGGACAAGCCCCATATTGTGGTATGCAAACTGAGGGGTGCGGTAAAGTATATTTGAGACCGCTTTTTCATAACATTTCATAGCGTTATCCCAGTCCATTTTCTGAGAATAGAGGGTGCCCATATTATTATATGCATCAGGGAAATCGGGCTTAAGGTCAATTGCCTTTTTGAAATGCCTTAAAGAGAGATCAAACTGACCGAGCTTCTGATATACAAGAGCAAGATCATGTTCCAGATCAGGATTCCTGTTATCCAGCTTTTCTGCCTCAAGTAGCTGAACCAGGGCATCCCGGGTATTACCCTGAATGAACAGGGAATTACCAAGCCTCTGATATGCCAAAGCCTTTTCTTTTCTGGGTGAGGCAGGTGCCATTGATCCGGCGCATGAAAATAGAAAACCGGACAGTAATAATATTACTATCCGGTAAAAAATCTTGCTGTTCCCCATTATTACCCCTGTCTAATATTCATCAGGATTAGAACTGCTTTACAGGAGAAGGCATAACAGTTGGGGTTAAAAATATAAGGAGCTCTGATTTTGTCTTTCTGTTTGTCTTAGCCTTGAACAGCCAACCTAACCCTGGAATATCCTTTAATATGGGAACCCCTGTTACATCCATACCTGTACTTTCTTTAATTATTCCTCCAATAACCACTGTCTCGCCGCTTTTTACCATCAAGGTGGTGTTTATGGTCTTGGTAGTTTTCCTGGTATCAGTTACCCTCTGGTCATCTGATACATTAACATTAAGGGTAATATAGTTATTAAAGCTTACAGAATTCGGGGTTACAGATAATGACAATTCTGCTGGAAAATCTTCGGCCTTTACATTTTCAGTCGCTGCTATCTTTATTATTTCACCGCTGCTTATGGTTGCCTCTGAACCCTCCTGTGCAATCACCTTTGGTGCGGAAAGGGTCTTTGCAGTACCGTTGGATTCAGCTATGGCAAGGGAGGCATCAAGTGTCATATTGCCTAAACCGGAAGATGTAACCCTACCAAAATCAAATCCGATCATCCCGTTTTGCCCCCATGAGGTAGAAGGGGCATTTGTTGAAAATGATCCACCAATTGTTCGCTCATTCGGATCACCCGATGCTATGCCAGCCGTTGAAGTCACTGAACCCAGGTTACTACGGAAACCTGAGGTTTCACTGTTCCACCTGATGCCAAGGTCACGGCTGAAATTTTCAGTAGCATCGACAATACGGGCCTCTATCATGATCTGTTTTACTGGTGAATCAAACTGTTTTACTATCTTTTTGGCCTCATTGATACTCTCGGCAGTATCGGTCATGATAATTGTGTTTGTTCTCGTATCTACGCTAATTGAACCTCTTTTTGATTTTATTATATGCCCTTCTATCTCCTTGGCAGTAGCAAAATCAACAGGGAGATACTCTGTTATAAGAGGTGCCTCTTCCTGGTTTCTTTTCTTCTGCTCTTCAAGCCTGAGTCTTTCCTGTTCAAGCTTTTCTTCCATCTTCCGAGTTTCTGCCTCTTCCTCTGCAAGTATCTGTTGCATCTTCTGCTTGGTTGTTATCCAGACTATATTCTGACCAACATAACGTTTAGCAAGCTCATTATTCTTAAGCACAAGTTCAAGGGCTTCATCCCACGGTACATTATTTAGTATCATGGAGACCTTTTTACCTTTAATAGCAGGGTCCCATATAATATTTTCTTCACTTACCTCATTTATAAGCCTGAGTATATGGGTTACATCTGCATTAACAAAATCCAGGTAAAGAGGTTTTCCAGAATATTTTTTATTCACAGAGGGTGAAAATGCCTGAATCTCAGTTTGTTGTTTTGATTGTGATCGCAATTGTGGCTCTGTGACTGCGGCGAGTGTCTTTGTCTCAGCTCCTGCCATGTTAAGGGGGACAATTTTCCTCTCAGATATCTTAGTCTTAATGGTCCCAAAGTCCACTGTTATATTTTTATCGGTCTGGTTTATATGAAATGGAACTACCTCACGCATGATAATACCCATAGAGACCTTCCGGTTTTCTTTATCATATACAGGCCTGATTTTTTCAATGGCAGTCTGAAACTCGGTGGTATCTATATCCTTAAGAAGCAATTCACCTATTTTGCTGTCATGCATAACAAGTGACAACATGTTATCATCAACCCGGGTAAGATCATATTTAACAGTTTTACTCGTTGTGACCGTGAGCCTTGATTTACCCTGGGGTAGCATAGAAAAATCTACGCCAAGTATCAGATTATGTTTTGAATCTGAAGGTTGGATAAAGATACGCGGCTCTGATTCTGTATAATTCTTTTCCCCGGAGGTTTCCTGTGTAGCAACCGCTTCTGCTGCCTTTTGACCGGTGGCGCTGATCTCTGTTTCAGTGACAATACTGTCAGATGATTGTGTCGAACCCATATTCTGAGGCGAAGATTGAGTCTCTTCTGACTTGTCCATTTCAACAGATGACCTGGCTGCACAACCGCATATGAGCAGTACAGAAAAAGAGAAATATATTATAAAAGATGGGATTCTTCTTTTATGGGAACCGTTAAATTTACTCATGGAATATCTCCTTAACAATTATTACGGAAAATGAGTACATGCAACTAATATTGTCAATAAACTGCGACATCAAAATATAAAAGCTATTCCTTATCAGAGATGGTCTTTTTGGACACATCTCTGAAGTCCTTTTCGCCTCTGAAATTTATAAATTCTTCCCTGATTATCACCTCGCCAGGCTGAATTTTATAAACCACACCACCGCTTGTACCAATCGGGGTACCTTCCTTTATTACATGCCCGTCATCCTTTGAATCCTTCACCATAGCCCATTTGCCGCTTTCACCGATAACTATTACAGAAAGACTGAGCTGCGAGAGTTCCAGGGTTTCAAGATATGTCCTTGGCTTTTCCCTTTCCTTCGCAGCCTTTTCCTCCTGTGTAACAATAAAAGGCTTAAACGGGTCTGTCTTGCCAGACGGATCATAAATGTACTTTCTCTCTTTATTCTCTTCTTTTTTTTCACCCTGGAATACCTGAGCGTCATCCCGGATTTTGTTATCCGCATCAGGTGTTACCTCTACCCCATAGGAGAAACAGGTGAACAATGCACAGGATACTGTAAGATAAAAGGCCTTTTTCAATCTAAAATTACAGGGTTTAAGCATTTTCATTTCCCTTTAACAAAGGTATATGTAATTGCATCGCATGTTACTTCCAGTATGGTAGAGCGTTCCTTTTCAGGCTTCATATTAACATTCTGAATATTCATTATACGCTCCATATTTCCAACCTTTTCAAAAAATATAGCTATATCATGATAAGAGCCCTTGATCTTTAATGAAATCGGGATCTCCGCATAAAAACCCTTCTGCCTGTTGCTTTGAGGTTTGAATGTAGATATATCAAGATTTGATTCTACCCCAAGCTCTGTTATCTTTGTCAAGAGTTCAGGGATTTCCATATCATTCGGTAACTGCTTTAATGCCGCCTCAAACAACAGGTCGACCTTTTTCTTCTCTTCTCTTACCTTTGGCAGTTTCTGTCTCTGCAATTTTGCCCTGATGAGCTGATCATCTAAATCTTTAATAACAGTCTCAGTGGCAGATATCTGTTCTGTTTTAGGTAAATAAACAATCCAAATAAAAAGGGCAGCAAACAAAATCAGTGTGCCTGCAAGAATGCCTATCCTTACCGGTACCTTGATTGCTTCAACTTTTTCAAATAAGAGTTTAGTTTCCATTATATCACTGTCCGGAAATAGTTATTTCTTTTTTTTAGTGTCCGGCTTTTTTATCTCTTCCTCTTTTACCGGTGTAAATATCTTGCACTCAAGGTCAAAATCAGAAACTGTCAGCCTGAATTGAGGAAGTTCCTTTCTTGTTGTGCTCCTGAGTACAGGATCAGCTGTTACCTGTTCTGTGCTTTTAAGATTTTTCATGAATAGTGAAACTGTCTCATTATCCATTGCAGTTCCGCTTAATGATAATGTACCTTTAGCTTCTTTAAGTGAGGTAAGCCAGAGCTTGTCTTTTGGAACAGCATTAGCTATATCAGACAGGAGGTGAACAGGCCCTGTTTTTCCTTTCTCAAGATCTTTGATTATAGAAAGCTTACTGTTAATCTCTTTGATCTTGCTTTCAAGATCCTTGATCTCCTGCAATTCCTTCTGATAACTCGCAAGCTCCTGTTTTAACCTGTTTTCATGATCTTTCAACCCGGACAGTTTAGTGCTGAACCAGAAGAAAGATATAACCATTAATGCCAGGGCTGCGCAAACAGTGGCAAAATAAAATGTTATATGCCTTTTAACATTCTCTCTTTTCCGAGCTGCCCTGAAGGGCAAAAGGTTAATTCTTATCATTTGTCACCAATACTCCTTAATGCCAGACCGACTGCCACTCCGGCCTGGGGAGCCATATCGCTCAGGTATTTGGGGTCAAATATCTTCTCATTTATCTGCAAACCTGCAAATGGATTAAGCTCCTCCACCGGAATGCCAGTCTCCATTTCAAGGTATTTCATAAAGTCAGGGATATTGCTTGCCCCTCCGCATAAATATATCTTTTCGATTTTCTCATCAGGATAGGTGGTTGCCAGAAAATCAAGTGCCCTGCTGGTTTCCTGCACCCAACCGGATACCATTGATGTGAAAATCTCTTCTAAGATTACCCGTTCCCTGTCTTCAAGCTCTTTCCCGCCCAGCTTTAATTTTTCGGCTTCTTCATATGAGATTTCAAGTTGCGAGGCAATAGCTTCGGTTATTTGTGCGCCGCCATATGAGGAATCACGTGTAAAAATGGATACCCCGTTTTTTATGGCATTTATACCCAACTCCTCAGCCCCTATATTGATTATTGCATAACATCCTGATGTTTCACCGGTGGCTGATTCAAATGCATTTTGAAGGGCAAAGGCATCCACATCCATAACAACTGGGTTTAACCCTGCCAGTTGAATAAGGCTTTCATATTCTTCTATAATATCTTTTTTTGCAGCAACCAGCATAACATCCATTACTTCGGAGTCATGACTTGAGCCATTTTCCTCTTCATCAGCAATTCCATTTTCATTTTTCAGTATTTCATAATCAAGATTTACATCGCTGATATCAAATGGGATATACTGCTCTGCCTCCTCCTGTATACTAGAGTCCAGGGCGGTCTGATTTCTTTTTGAAATGTTTATTTTTTTAACGATAACAGAAAATCCAGAAATAGCTGTTGCAACATTCTTATTCTTAACATTAAGATTTTTAAAAAGATTTTTAATAGCTGAAGCTGCCCTTTCTATTTCTTTGATACTGCCTTCTACGATAGTATCTTTAGGCAGATGGACAACACCGAAACTTTTTAAAATCATCCCTTTTTTGCTGTTATCAATTTCAACCAGTTTTATTGAGTGGGAGCCAATATCCAAACCAACCAGTTGATTTTTTCTAGGTACAGGCATTCATATCCTCGTTATTAAACATCAAGAAAAACCTTGCCTTTTTCAGCCAGGTCAAACCCAAGGGCAAGTATGATTTTCCTTTTCGTTTCCATCCGGCAGCTTTTACCTTTTTCTATCCTGTCGATAGTCAGAGATGAAACCCCGGCTTTTCTGGCCAACTCGGCTTTACTCATTAAAAGCTCTTCTCGGATCTTTTTGACGATGTTACGGCCCAATTTTGCCTCCGACATACTTTTTGTTAACCACAATAGTTTAATAGCATTAGGCCAATATCATATATATATTGTATATTTTGTCAAGCATTTCTTATTAAATTTATCTAATTTAATATAATTTTGATATATATCGTACATATTAATATAATCTTATACCACATATAGTATAGTTTCAAAAACACAATACAAGGAAGATATATACTTTAATAGTATTGATCCTGAAACACCCCTTGATTTAGAATAATTTAATGCAAATAATAAGCCATAAAGCCTTATCTCACATAGTAATAACCTGAAGGAAAAGAAAAAATTCTTTACAGCAACCTATTATTTATATAATAAACAACCGGAGCCTGCTGAAATGCACAATTGCGGCATTACAAAATTCATGTTTACCGGTCATAACCTTGAGGCCGCTTGGAGCATAAAATGGACCATATCTCAAAGATTAATAAAAAAAGCATACTAAGGGAGTATGCAGAAGCATTCATTATTGCCATTTTGCTGGCCTTTTTTATACGCACCTTTATAATACAGGCATTTAAAATACCCTCAGGATCAATGAAATCAACACTCCTTATTGGTGATCATCTCCTCGTCAATAAATTTACATATGGCATTAAAATGCCATTTATGGATAAGTATATTGTTCAAATTAACAAACCTGAAAGAGGTGATGTGGTAGTTTTTAAATATCCTGAAGATGAAAATATCGATTTTATAAAAAGGGTTATAGGAATTGAGGGAGACATAATAGAAATTATAGATGATCAATTATACTTAAATAATAAGAAGGTAGCCGCAAAACCTGTAGGGAAATACAGTGATGAAGAGATGTTCTATGCAGAAGTATATGAGGAAACTATAGATAACAGAAAACATAAAATCCTGAACCAGTCAGATTTACATGAGCATTTTGGGCCTGTTATTGTACCTGAGAACTCCATATTTGTCATGGGAGACAATAGAGATAACAGCCATGACAGCCGAAAATGGAGTAATACCAATTTTGTCAGGCTAGAAAAGATAAAGGGAAAGGCCCTGATCATATACTGGTCATGGCCCCACTGGAACCGTTTTTTTAATATTATCAGATAAACATATAAATCTGCCCTGATTCAGGATAATATCAGGTATTCTATATTATCTTCAAACAGCCTCCCTCTACCCAAACTGTCTATTTTTTCTACCATATGGTATTTTTATATTTGTAATAGCATTAAAATTATTATATTTTAAAATTTTTTCTTTTTGAAAGAAATTAATCCATCTAAAGGGAGAATTATATGAGCTCAAAAAAAATGACAATTGAAGGTAATGAGGCGGCAGCATACGTAGCATATGCTATGAGTGATGTTGCAGCGATTTATCCGATAACGCCATCAAGCACAATGGGTGAATATTGCGATGAATGGGCCGCTAACGGCAGAAAGAATATTTTTGACCAGGTTCTTAATGTAGTAGAGATGCAATCTGAGGCAGGGGCTGCAGGCGCTGTCCATGGCGCACTTGCAGCAGGGAGTCTTTCAACCACTTTTACTGCTTCACAGGGGCTTCTTTTAATGATCCCCAACATGTATAAAATTGCCGGTGAATTGATGCCAACTGTCTTTCATGTCTCTGCAAGGGCAATTTCATCCCATGCCCTCTCTATTTTCGGTGATCATTCCGATATTAACTCCGTCCGACAGACAGGTTTCAGCCTCTTGGCCTCGGCCTCTGTACAGGAAATAATGGATCTTTCGCTGGTTGCTCACCTTGCCAGTATACGCGCAAGTTTGCCTTTTGTTCATTTCTTTGACGGTTTCAGGACATCAATGGAAATACAGAAGATAGATATGATAGATTATGCCGATATGGCAAAGCTTATCGACCGCGAGGCTATTGAAGACTTTAAAAGCAGGTGTCTTAACCCTGAATACCCGCAGATGCGTGGCACAGCACAGAACCCGGATATCTTTTTCCAGAACAGAGAAGCTACCAGCCCATACTATGCGATGATCCCTCACATTGTACAGGAAGAGATGCAGAAGGTATCAAAACTGACCGGGCGCAAATACAACCTCTTTGATTACGTGGGAGACCCTGAAGCTGAAAGGGTGATTATATCCATGGCATCAAGCTGTGATGTAATTGAAGAGACGGTTAACTACCTTAACAGGGCAGGAGAAAAGGTTGGATTATTAAAGGTCAGGTTATATAGCCCCTTTTCAAAAGAACACTTTTTCAGGGCAATGCCGGCAACTGTTTCCCGTATTGCAGTTCTTGACAGGTTAAAGGTCCCTGGAAGCCTAGGTGAACCTCTATATCAGGATGTATGCACGGTCTATCAGGAAAGCAATAGCAGCCCTGTAATTGTTGGCGGCAGATACGGCCTTGGCAGTAAGGATTTCACACCGGCAATGGCAAAGGCTGTGTTTGACAACCTCCGGTCAAGCGTACCCAAGAATCATTTCACGGTCGGCATCAATGATGATGTAAGCCATTCATCCCTTGAAGTTGGACCTTCAATAGACACATCTCGCAAAGGCACAATACGCTGCAAATTCTGGGGGCTGGGTGCCGACGGTACGGTAGGCGCCAACAAGAATGCAATCAAGATTATTGGTGAAAACACAAACATGTATGCCCAGGCCTATTTTGCCTATGATGCAAAAAAATCAGGCGGAAGCACTGTTTCACACCTGAGATTCTCACCTGATCCCATACAGTCAGCATACCTTTTGACAGAGGCTGAATTTATAGCATGCCATAACCCTTCGTATGTTGATCAATTTGATCTTCTTGATGGTATAAAGGAGGGTGGCTCATTTCTTCTGAATTCACCATGGACACTCAAGGAGATGGAACAAAGGCTTCCTGATCGTCTTAAAAGGATAATCGCCTCAAAAAATATCAATTTTTATAATATGGATGCGGTTAAGATCGCTGAAGATGTCGGTTTAGGCGGCAGGATAAACATGATCATGCAGGCTGCCTTCTTCAAGATAGCTAATGTCATACCCCCTGATGAAGCCCTTGACTACATGAAAGATGCCATAAAGAAGACCTATGGCAAAAAGGGTGAAAAGGTAGTACAAATGAATATTGATGCGGTTGATAAATCCCTTGGTTTTCTTGAAAAGATCAATTACCCTGAGTCATGGAAAATTGCAGGTCATGAGGAATACATGAAACAAACTGGTGATGACCCTGAATTTGTTTCAGATGTCATGAAGCCCATGCTTGCACTTAAGGGTGATGAACTGCCTGTAAGCGCCTTCAGTCCAGATGGAATTTTCCCGACCGGGACAGCAAAACATGAGAAAAGAGGGATAGCCATTAATGTCCCTGAATGGATACCTGAAAACTGTATCCAGTGCAACCAGTGCGCTTTTGTATGTCCGCACGCGGTTATAAGACCTGTGCTCGCTGATAATGATGACCTGACAGATGCACCTGAAGGATTTGTCACCATAGATGCCATAGGTAAAGAGCTAGATGGGCTTAAGTACCGTATACAGATAAGCCCACTTGACTGTACAGGCTGTAGCAACTGCGCTCAGGTGTGCCCTGCAAAGAAAAAGGCACTGGTTATGAAACATCTTAACACACAGACAGAACTTCAGGTAAAAAATCATATCTTCTCTACGACCATACCGGCAAGGGATAACCTGATGCCAACAAATACCGTGAAGGGCAGCCAGTTCAAGCAGCCTCTCTTTGAATTTTCCGGGGCATGCGCAGGTTGCGGTGAGACACCCTATATCAAGGTAATCACACAGCTCTTTGGTGACAGGATGATAGTTGCCAATGCAACCGGATGCTCATCCATTTACGGGGGATCCGCGCCCAGCTGCCCTTACACAGTCAATGATGAGGGCCACGGTCCTGCATGGGCAAGCTCGCTGTTTGAAGACAGTGCGGAATATGGCTTTGGCATGGAGCTTTCAGTAAGTCAAAAAAGGAGCAAGCTCTCTGACCTCATTAAAAAGGCAATGGAAGAAAGCATTACAGATGCACTAAAAAAGGCCTGCGAGGGCTGGCTGGATAATATGAATGACGGTGAAAAATCAAGGGAGTTTGGTTTAAAAATTATAGAAAATATCGAGATAGAAATGACAACCGGAAAGGAATATATTCCTGTGCTTATGGATATCCTTAACATGTCCGACTATCTTACAAAAAAGTCCATCTGGGTCTTTGGCGGTGACGGCTGGGCATATGACATAGGCTATGGCGGCCTTGATCATGTAATTGCAATGGCCCATGATGTAAATATCCTTGTGCTGGATACAGAGCTTTATTCCAATACAGGCGGCCAGTCATCAAAAGCCACACCAACCGGCGCAGTAGCAAAATTTGCAGCAGGAGGAAAACCAACCAGGAAGAAGGACCTTGGCAGGATGGCAATGACTTACGGTTATGCATATGTTGCATCTGTGTCAATGGGCGCCAATAAAAATCAGTTTTTAAAGGCGGTTATAGAGGCAGAATCATATCCGGGTGCATCCCTTATTATTGCCTATTCACCCTGTATAAACCATGGCATTGATATGGGCATGAGTCAGGAAGAGGAGAAAAGGGCTGTTGAGTGCGGTTACTGGCCATTATACCGCTACAACCCGCTTCTTGTAGAAGAGGGCAAAAACCCCTTTATCCTTGACTCCAAAGAACCGACCGGAAGTGTAAAGGATTTCCTTATGAGTGAGGTCAGGTATTCAAGCCTTACGAGGACCTTTCCCAAAAATGCAGAGAAGCTCTTTGCCGAGGCAGAAAAGGATATTAAGGAGAGATACAGGTTATACAAAAGAATGGCTGAAGAATAATTTTTACTTTTCTTCAAACATTTATAATTGACAACTTGAGGGAGAACTGGTAGGAGATACCCTTCATTTAAATGCGCCCGTAGCTCAGCTGGATAGAGCGCCGGGCTTCGAACCCGTAGGCCGCAGGTTCGAATCCTGCCGGGCGCGCTTGGCTATAAAATAAATGGGCCTGTAGCTCAGTTGGTAGAGCAGTTGACTCTTAATCAATTGGTCGAGTGTTCGAGTCACTCCAGGCCCATCAGCAATAACAAGGGTTTCAAGGTTTAAAAAAAATAGACCCAATAAATATAAGGCTTTCAGCGTTAAACAATGTTGAAAGCCTTTATTTTATCACTATTACACTGATCAGACTTTCGCTTTCTCTTAAATAGTCTATTTTTTGTACACGGATAGTACACGGTTTCAGACTTATTTATACTCAACAAATAAATGGAGGGGGTAATATGTCGAAAGGATATGTCATTTGTATCAGTGCCTTGTTTGTTTTTATGCTGGTAATAGCAGGAGACCTATCTGCATTAACATTAACCATTGATTCAAAATCGAATATATATGGCGCCGGCCATTCGGAGCCCCCAGCGCCAACTGGTAATACTTCTGGAGCTGGAATACTCCCACCTGTATATTACATAACTGAAAATTCACCTTACATTTTGACTTTCTCAAGCATCACAGGATTAAAATCTTATAATAGTGGGGCTAACTGGTGGGATGCTGAAGGATATCAAATATGGGATGATAGCAGGGCCTTCCCTTCTTGGGACGGTATATCCGGTATGGAAACAAATTCATTTCAATTCTTGGCAGGCGTTTTCCTTGATGATAATGAGCCAAGAGATCCAGCACCATTAAGTCTTGATTTTGGTCCTACAGGTTTGACTCGTAATTTTACAGAAGTATCTCCGGAAATAGCTCAACTATTTTTTATTGGTGATGGAAAGACAGATTCAGGTTTGACCCAGTCATTTTTTATTCCTGAAAATGCTACTCGTTTATACTTAGGATTTATCGACACGAATACTGACGTACCAACACTCCTGCCAGGGTCTTATTTTGATAATGTCGGGTCAGTTACAGCCACATTTGAAATTTCTTCAACTCCAGTTCCCGAACCTTCAACAATACTACTTCTATTAACCGGAATAATTGGTCTTACAGGATACAGACTCAGAAAGGGCGGTCAAGTGCATTAAAACACATCACCCATACAATAAATAAATACATAGGAGATTTCATATGAATGCCAGAGTTCTAATTTCTTCAATATGTATAATAATCCTGATAGGTGTTGTATCGGGTCTTTTTATCTCTTATAAAAGCAATGATACTAAAGATTCCGAAATTATGAGTCTGATTATAGATGGTCAATACAGTGAAGCTCGCAGTCTTGCATATTCATATTATAAAATGTCTGAACAAGCACTTGCCTGGTCTTCATATATCAGTGATAAAGAAAGCCAGAATTACATTGATGATAAAAAAGCAATTATTTTGCTCGATAAGGATCTGGCGTATAAATATGGCGGTATTTACATTAAAGGAAATTTAAAAAATAATGGAGACAAAACCATTAGTTATTTTAAGATAACAACATCTTTCCTTAATGGAAATAAAGAAATTATAGATTCAGCTTTTACCAATTGCTTAGAAAAAGTATATCCCGGAGCCATGAAACCATTTGAAATAAGATCTCCTGATAATGGAGATATTCAATTCTCAAAAACAAAGATAGAAGAAATTAATCTTGAATAACCCTTGCAAAATACCTTCTATCCCTAAGTGTCTACTACATAAGCAAAAATAAAAAAAGGCATAACACTGTTTACCGCTCAAACCCTTGCCAGTTAAGGATCTTTAAAAAATCGTAGGACCACCAGTAGACCTACAGACCCGGCCTCATAGGATCAAATATGATCCTACAAAGGGGCTTTCATAGTACTGTATACAGTCTTATGTACCCATGGAAAAACAGGCTTGTGGTAAGTTGTGGTTATGTGTTGCCTTGTGTGGTCAGGGTGTGGTCAGCCTGTGGTCAAGCTTTCGATTTTTCATAGACAGTATTTTTTCCAAAATATTTTTAAAAAGACATTTAGAATTCCCCAGATACTTATGCTATATATGGCAAATATCCAAATTGGGAGATAAACATAATCTCTGTAATCACTTATGTGAAAGGACATCCTATGGAAAAATACGATAAATTATTAGCTGCAATACTAACAAATGCTCATTTCAATTTGAAAAAACTTCACCATTTGACTGGACAATCAATGGATGACTATGAAATAAAACAAATTGTTGAAGACGTTTATAAACGCTACTTAGATTCAGATATTCTCTCTTCAAATGAGGATTCTGATTCACCTAACCGGTGAGTTTTCAGAATACTAAGAGCTTCACAGAATATACTGTCAGCAATTTTATAATTTAAATTAGGTAATGACTGAAAAAGCCCTTTAATGACTTTTTTTGCCTCAAACTCTATAAATTTACTATATGAATCAAAATGTCTCGACATTAATTACCTCCCTAGTAAAAGGATTCAGGTTTCATGTTACCGACGAATAATTTTCAACCAGGATCAACGATCTCAGGCCTCAAGCTGGGTAGGTATTGGCCAGCACCCTGCTTTATGGAGTGCCGGCCAATGGAGGCTAAACAGCCTGGAAACTCTCAGTCACTCGGGATCGTTGAAGAAAGTGTCGGTATCAATGAAAACTCGCTTCCATAAAAAATATTGGAAAAAATTTTCACTTCCTGCAGAAGAGTTTCAAGCTCTTTTTCATGGGCCATTATCGGGGTGCAGAGTTGAAATTTTTTCTGCTCTTCACCCCAAGGAAATTCCAAGGCCTGAAATTGGTCATAACTCTTGCATTTCGAAAATATTTGATAAAGCCCCGACTGCAAAGGGTTCCGCATTTTGCCAAGTTCTTCAATCAACTCAAAAACAACTTTTCCATAATCATTAAGGGCCTGTAACCCGGATATTATCTCCGCTGCTTTTTTCAAATACGGCGCTGATTTATTGAAATAATTTTCCTGGAGCTGCGCCTTGAGTTCGGCAATTTCCAATTCACTCAGCAAGGCATTAAGCTGACTGTCAAGAATCTGAAGAGCTCCTTCGAGCTGCTCATTTTCCGTAAGTAATGTTGTTATACGATTTACTCCGGATGAAATCGAGGCGGGTTTTCGCTCTTTTTCAGCTGCATTTATGATCAACCTGATATTTGAGGCCTTCAAGCTGTCTATTTCCTTTTCTTTATCGGCCTTTTCAGCCTTCAAGGATTCGATCTTTTCTTTAATCCCATTGATTTCCTGAGATATTTCGGCAACTGTTTTCATGTTATTTCCCTCCCCTTTTAAGGATACGGTCAACCAGGAGATCCTCTTCAAGGGATTCCCGGGCCTCTTCACGGCTCATGCCTTCAGTTTCGATTTCATTGAGGGTCTTTCGCTTAGTCACCGGGTCACTGCTCGCCAAACCGATAACCCTGTTGACAAGAACATCCTCATCAATGCTTGAAATCTCTGGCTGTACTTCATCCGTTTCAACAAGGGCAGCATTACCCTGCGCCTCAAGCCGATCAAGCCTTTTATTAAGATTGATGTTACTTGCTTCAATGCGGTCAAGGACCTGCATAGGTGTCTCAGTCACCACATGCCTGACAGATGAAGCCTGCATTGAACTTCTGATCTCTCGATCATTACCATATACCGCGATCATCCGTAACCCGTTTTCACAATCATAACTCATAGTTTCCATAGCTTTCCTCCAATAAATATTTTATCGTTCGGATTCTCCGGGCCAACGTGACACGGTGATTTTTTCAAAATAATTTGTGGTCAGTACCCGCACTCAAAAAACAGGCCCCCCCTATCTTGTGTTTTCGGGGAGGGGGGGGGGTATAAAACCTTATCAATACTTCCTGTCACTACTGCGTGACCTTGTATCTATGCATCTATCTGTTATACTTCCCTGCCTGCTCTTGCTTCCATAATCATCTATCTATATCTTCTTGACTGACAAGAAGAGAGAAACACCCGGGGAGGCATTGCCTGGCGGAGGTTTCCATTTCTCCATGATCAAGATGTCCCCCAGGTGTTTCATGATTGACCCCAAGGCAACCTGCATGTCGGCGTAAAGCCAGTCTGTCAGGCTATGCCCCAGGGTTATATTATTCACTGAGGTTTTACCTCCTCAACAAGACCATTCTTTTCAATCCAGTTCCTTAGGTTTAACACCGTACAACTGTATTTTCTGGCAACATGGGCTTTGCTTACCCCGGTCTTAAGCATGCTTATGATCTCTTCACGATGTTCATCCAGCTTGGACTTACCAGGCCCTTTCGGTCTCCCCAGTTGAACACCTGCCGCCTTTCGTGCTTTCAGGCCCTCCTTTGTTCTCATAGATATAAACTCCCTTTCAAGGTCCGCAAACAGGCTAAGCATTGTTGACATAATCTTGGCTTGCATACCGTCACCATTCAACTCAAGGTTTTCCTTCACAGAATAAACTGCAATACCTTTATCCTTTGCCACCTTCAGGATCTCAAGGACCTCAAGCGTTGACCTGCCAAGTCGGCTTAACTCGGGGACAATGATTCTATCGTTTGACCCTAGATCATTTATAATCGAGCTGATTTCACGATCTTTCCAGGACTTCTTCCCTGAGGCTGTCTCGGTCACAAACTGGACTTGACCAAAGTCCCTTGAGTTTGCATACTGTAAGACATCAGCCTTGTTTTTTTCAGTATCTTGCTTTTCTGTTGAAACCCTTAAATAACACATTGTCTTTGCCTTTCTCTTTTCCATGATATCGCCTCCTAAATATGAAAAGGTTATTTACATATTTAAAATATACGATATCAGATAATGAATGTCAACCTATTTTATTATACGAATCAAGTAATTTATAACGATCGTTTTCATTATCGTTACTGAAAACTCTCACTGCCCTTTATCCCCGATCAAGGCCCATGGCTTTTTCATAACCGCCATAACCGTTTCGCCTTCGGTTTTCCTGGTCGGGCTCTTTTTCTGTTCGGATTAAATTACTATATGAATCTGTCAGTCGTGATAAAGCAGTTATTTCACTTGCAGAAGGTTTTTCCTTTGCCTCTCTCATTTTCCTACTCAAACCGTTTATTAGCCTACTCAATTCCGAACTCACTTTTTCCTTGTCCATATTTATGCACCTCCGTGCTTTATTATTGCCCTATTGTTCTTTATTATATACATATACTGCACTTTCGATACTGTGTGCGTTAATTATTGTGCACATGTACGTGCTCGGTATCACTTACCCCTTGCCTTTTTCCACTTTTTTTATACTTTATCATGAGCGACCTATAATCTCTTTTAATATCAAACTGTTAAAGAAACAATTTTTCTTATTACCTGATCTTCTTTACCTGCTCTGACAATTTATTGACTTCAATTTCTTACCTGCTTTTGCTGACTTTTCAATGGAATGTCACAGATTTTTTAATCATTAAGCTAAGCCAGAAACCACGCCATTGATTCAACAGCTCCCTGAACCGGTTTACATCTCCATTGCTACAGGCAAGTGTATAGGCTGCTTCCATCTTTAAGGCCTTATGGGCGAACCCTTTAGGCATTTCCTTCATTTCATAGTTGCTTGAAAGCTTTGTATTGAATTCAAAGATCGTACGATCGATATCCATGTCAAAGTCATGCTGTCCCGCTGTCCCATCACTATACCCTTGAAAAGTGGGACACTTTGTTTTATCACTATATATATTATATAAGTTATTAATATTATTATATTTATTATGTATATTATTAATATCAGTTATTTCTTGCTGTCCCACGGGTTTGGGACAGTTATCATTGATCTGTCCCACTGCCTGTCCCACGGGGTGTCCCACATTTTCCTTGTGAAGAACCTTGTCAGCTAAGGCTTTTAGGCTCGGTGTCCCACATATTGTTTTAGATGCTGTCCCGCTATTCTCTCTATTTTCTATCGACTGTCCCACTATTGGCGAGGATAGGGTTTGGGACAGTGGGACACCTGATTTTTTCGTGTCATTTCCCATTTTTATGGACCTCCTTTTTAAGCAATCTTTGCACTTTAGATTTCGATAAACCGGTTTCCTTTTCGATATCACGGATAGATAGTCCTTCTTTTTGTAATGTGATTATCCGGGTCAGCTCAACATCCTCAATATCTCGGCACGTCCAGATCAGGCCTCTTGATTTATCAGAGGTGAGTATGGCCTCAAAAGGTTTGGCCTCGTCCCCGATAATACCTCTCGCTTTTTCGAGATGGACCTCAAACCGGGCTCCCTGGTCTATCGTATAATCCGAAGGACGCTTTAGCACGATAACCGTATCAAGGATGTCCTCGCGGGAAGAAGTGCCTCGTTGGCCTCCTGACTTATTCCCATGGTGAATCAGCATTACAGCTATACCGCGACGTCTCAAACTCAATAGCCAGTCCTGCATCGGGTACCACGATTCAGTTTCATTATCCTTTTTATTTGACCTACAAAGGGTCGCCAGGTTGTCTACAATCACCAACTTAACCCCATCGAGCGCAGGCTCAATCAGGGCCTGACCTTCTGGTGTTGAGAGGTTTATTGATCTATCCTGTAGATCTGGCGTGATAATTTTGAAGTAACCCGGCATGGGCTCAAGGGGATACGCTCTGACTATCCCGGCAAGCTTTTCTTGCATTGTTACAGCAGGCATTTCGCCATCAATGTAAAGCACCGGATATGCCATTGGTGCCTGCCATCTGCAAACTGATTGTCCGGTAGCTGCTGCATATGCGATAGTTAAACCCAGGTTGGTTTTCCCTATGCCTCTCATGGCGTACAATAGCACAAGGCCTTGGGAAGGTATTATTGGCGCGAGTATGTATGTGCGCTGAGCTATATTCATCCCCAAAAAATCATAAAGTTCCAGCACCCGTAAAGGCGATACTGTATTTTCCGGGGTACCTTCTGCGACTTCTGCGACAGTTGCACCCTCCAAACATCGTTTCACAGCTTCAATACCTTCAGAAACATGCAGGTCATTAAAGTCAGTCCCTGTCCCTGTTTTAAATACCGGAAAGGCCACCTTTGCACTGATTGACCGCGCGGCGGCTTCTGCTTTTGTCCGGCCAGGGTTTCCGGGTGTTTGAGTGTCATCATCTCCACATACAACAATTTCACTGTCAGGATATTTTCCGCGGACCATGTGTGCGACTGTTTCAAGGTTTCCGGCTGAAAAGGAGACATAAACCGTACATCCGGTCGCTTCATGAACTGATAGTCCAGTCCCGATACTTTCGGCAATATGCGGTTTGCTATCGTCACCAGGGATTATAAAAAATCCGCCTGCTATTTTGCCTCCCTTTAAAAAAAATTTGTCTTTGCCATTGATTTTTTCAGGCAGAATTCTTTGCAATGACATAATCTCGCCATCAGGGCCATAGACAGGTATTACAAGATTTCCCTTTTCATCTTCCTTGAGTCCAGTACATGGTTTAACACCTTTGCGTTTTAGATAAGGGTTTCCTAAGCTTGTATCAGGTAGAGTATTAATTAACTTTTTCGTTTCTATAGCAGCCTGTCTCTGGGTTTCAGATTCATTAAGTTCCGGGCTTTTTCTGAGTTCTTCCCGCTGCCTTTGGCGTGACCACTTACCATCATCACGGCCAACAGTCTTGGCTGCATCTTTATAAGTGAGTCCCTTTCTATCTCGCAAGAACTGTATAGAATCACCTTTTATACCGCATTGTCGGCAGTAATATTGATCACTGTCTGGCCACACCAGAAACCTATCAACACCACCACACCAAGGGCAGGAAGTCGAATATTCGTCTGCTGTTTTTCGGGTTAAAACGCTACCACATGATTCGACCAGGTCCTTCAAATTACTGTGCGGCAAATTCCCTATTTGTGCATCAGAAATAGTTTGTGTGGGAGGCATTATATTATTTCCCATCATATGCCCCTCCTATCCCATCCTTCGCTCAATCCAATTGATGAGATCTGGCACAGGATACGCTACCTTCCTCCCTATGCAAACCCTGACAGGTCCTAAGCCCTTCGAATCTAAGTTTGCCATATATCTGGCGGTTAGAATGCCGCCAGAAAATTCTGAAATCTTTTCCCTGGCGACAATAGCACTTGGCCATTTTTCAGAAAGGCTTGCTAACCCGACTTTCGCTATTGGGCATGTTTAAAAAAATAAGTAATTGAAAATATGAAGTATTTTTTAGCAGAGGTTAAAAAGTCTTCACTACAGAGACATTTAGCCCTTGTGATAGCTCAGGTGGA